>DASPYC010000089.1:0-3791 GCA_035636955.1 Casimicrobiaceae bacterium | reverse complement strand
TATGGCGTCCGATTCGCACCCGTGGCAACCGGCGACGTGACTGATCGCGGCAACAAAAAGCGCCGGACGAGGAAGATCGCGCCGATCACCAACAATCCGACGAGCAGCAGGCTGCCGAACGATTCGGAGAGCCCAAGGTGCGACATCAGCGCTGCCAGCCCGAGTCCCGCTGCGATGCCGGCGATCGGACCGAGCCAACGCGACATGCCCGACGGGGCGGGCGCCGCAGGCGTTGCTGCGCGAGCCGCGGCAGCACCGGGTTGCGCGGGCATCACGGGATCAGATGCTGCCCCGGGGCGCGGCGCGACGCTCGGCGCTGGTTGACTTGGCGCAACGTTTTGGCGTTGCATGCCCAAGCTCCGTCCGGCGCCTAAGCGCTTGGCATCGGCAACGTCGGCGGAAAGAAGAGCGATTGCAGTCACGGCACCGATGGCGAGCGCAAAAAATGATTTCATGTGATCTCCTGGTAATGCGCCTGCAAAATTGCTAGTACACACGTCCAATATGGAGGGCGACAATGCCCGCCGCAAGGTTATGGTAATCGACGCGATCGAAGCCGGCCTCGATCATCGTCGCCTTCAGGGTCTCCTGATCGGGATGAACGCGAATCGATTCCGCGAGATAGCGGTAGCTCGCTTCGTCCTTCGCGATTCGCTTGCCCAGCCGCGGCAGCACATTGAAGCTGTACCAATCATACGCCGGCGCGAGCGGCGCCCACACGCGCGAGAACTCGAGCACGAGCGCGACGCCGCCCGGCTTTAGCACCCGCTGCATCTCCGCGAGCGCCGGTTCCTTTCGGGTCACGTTGCGAAGCCCGAAGGCGATCGACACGCAATCGAACGTCCGCGACGTGAAGGGTAGTGCCTCGGCATTGCATTGGATGGTCGGAAGCGCAATTCCCGCATCGAGCAGTTTGTCGCGGCCCGCGGCAAGCATCGTACCGTTGATGTCGGTATGGACGACGGTTCCGGTCCCGCCGACCCGTGCATGGAAAAGGCGCGCGAGATCGCCGGTGCCGCCGGCGAGGTCGAGCACTTTCGAGCCGACACGAACACCCGACGCCTCCACGGTGAAACGCTTCCACATCCGATGGAGACCCGCGGACATCACGTCGTTCATCAAGTCGTATTTGCCGGCGACCGAGTCGAATACGCCGCGCACACGACGTGTCTTCTCGTCGGGCGTCACGCGTTCGTAACCGAAGTGCGTCGGATCGCTCATGATCGTCCTGCGGTCACGCCGGCTCCCTGCTTGCGCCGGCTTTGGCGAGACGCTCGATGTAGCGCTGCCAGAGCTCATCCTGGCGCGTTCCAAGGTCGTAGAGGTAATCCCACGAGTAGATGCCCGACTCGTGGCCGTCGGAGAATGTCGGACGAAGCGCGTAGTGGCCTACCGGCTCGACGTCGCTGATCGTGACGTCGCGCTTGCCGGTCTGCAGCGTCTCCTGGCCGGGTCCGTGGCCACGCACTTCGGCGGACGGCGAATAGACGCGAAGGAATTCATACGGAAGGCGAAAGCTTCGTCCGTCGGCGAACACCAGCTCGAGGACGCGGGATGACTGATGCAGCTTGATCTCCGTCGGCAGCGGGGTGTTGGCGTCGAGACCGCCCATAACTTTGCGCGCTCAAAGCAAAAGCGTAGCACATCGCGCTCGAGAATAAGACCCCCACGCTTGCGGCCTCAGTGGCCAATGCGGCCGCCGCGCTGCCCCCTGAGGGACGCAGTCGCACCTTGGGGCTGCCCGGCGGTGCGACGGACGGCGCGACTAAAACGTGTTTTGCGTCGTCGCGTCCGGAACGATGTCGAGGTTGCCGATGCCGGAGAAGACGTTGCGGTTTTTCGCGTCTTTGCCGTGGAGCTTGATCTCGAGCCGCAGGTCGTTCAGCGAATCGGCGTTGCGCAGTGCGTCTTCGTAGCTGATCAGATTGGCTTCGAACAGATCGAACAGCGACTGATCGAACGTTTGCATGCCGAGCTCGCGCGACTTCTTCATGATCTCCTTGATGCCGGAGACGTCACCCTTGAAGATCAAGTCGGAAATGAGCGGCGAATTTAACATCACTTCAACGGCCGGCACGCGGCCGCGACCATCACGGCGGGCAATCAACCGTTGCGCGACGAACGCCCGCACGTTGAGCGAAAGGTCCATCAAGAGCTGGGCGCGCCGTTCCTCGGGAAAGAAGTTGATGATGCGATCGAGGGCCTGGTTTGTGCTGTTCGCGTGTAGCGTCGCCATGCACAAATGGCCTGTTTCGGCGAACGACACCGCATAGTCCATCGTTTCGCGGTCGCGGATTTCGCCGAGTAGGATAACGTCGGGCGCGGCGCGCAGCGAATTCTTGAGCGCGATCTGCCAACTGTCCGTGTCGACACCGACTTCGCGCTGCGTCACGATGCAGTTCTTATGGTCGTGAACGAACTCGATCGGATCTTCGATCGTGATGATGTGGCCGTAGCTGTTCTCGTTGCGGTAGCCGAGCAGCGACGCCATCGACGTCGACTTGCCGGCGCCCGTCGCGCCGATGAACAGCATGATGCCGCGCTTCGACATGATGATGTCCCGCAGCACCGGGGGCAGGCCCAACTCCTCGAACTTCGGGATGTCGGTGGTGATCGTCCGCAGCACCATCCCAATCCGGCCTTGCTGAACGAATGCGTTGACGCGGAAGCGGCCGACGCCGGGCGGGCTGATCGCGAAGTTGCACTCCTTGGTTCCCTCGAACTCGGCGGCTTGCTTGTCGTTCATCACGCTTCGCACGAGCTCGATCGTGTGCTGCGGCGACAATGCCGATTTCGATACGGGTGTGATCTTGCCGTCGACCTTGATCGCCGGCGGGAAGCCCGCGGTGATGAAAAGGTCGGAACCATTCTGCTTGACGAGAAGGTCGAGCAGGTCGTGGATGAATTTGGTTGCGCGCTCTTGTTCCATTGTGGATCTCCCGCGGTCGATGCTATCCGCCGCCGAACAAGTCCTTGTTCACTGCGCGCTGGCGCGCTTCCGCGGGCTGCACGAGGTTACGTCGTACGAGCTCGACCAAGCATTGATCGAGTGTTTGCATGCCGACCGATTGACTGGTTTGGATCGACGAATACATCTGCGCGACCTTGTTCTCGCGAATCAGGTTGCGGATCGCCGGTGTGCCGACCATGATCTCGTGCGCCGCCATGCGGCCCTGTCCGTCTTTTGTCTTGAGCAGCGTCTGCGAAATCACGGCGACGAGCGACTCCGACAACATCGAGCGGACCATGTCCTTTTCCGCCGCCGGGAACACGTCGATGATGCGGTCGATCGTCTTGGCGGCCGAGCTCGTGTGCAGCGTCGCAAACACGAGGTGGCCCGTTTCCGCGGCGGTCAACGCAAGGCGGATCGTATCCAGATCGCGCATTTCGCCGACCAGAATGTAATCGGGGTCTTCACGGAGCGCGGCCCGAAGCGCATTCGGAAACGACAGCGTGTGCGGTCCGAGCTCGCGCTGATTGATCAGGCACTTCTTCGACTCGTGGAGGAATTCGATCGGATCCTCGATCGTGAGGATGTGACCGTATTCGCTCTCGTTCACATGATTGACCATCGCGGCGAGCGTCGTCGACTTGCCCGAGCCCGTGGGCCCGGTGACGAGCACGAGCCCGCGCGGCTTCTCGGCGAGGTCGTAGAGCCGCGTGGGGATGCCGAGCTGCTCGAGCGTCCTGATCTGGTCGGGGATGAGCCGGAAGGCGGCGCCGACGCTGGCGCGCTGAAAGTAGGTGTTGACACGGAAGCGCGCGAGGCCGGGGATCGAGTGTGAGAAGTC
>DASPYC010000088.1:0-2672 GCA_035636955.1 Casimicrobiaceae bacterium | reverse complement strand
GCGGCGAGACGCGTCAGCATCTCTTTGGCCGCCTTGTTGGTAAAGGTGACGGCGAGGATCGACAGCGGGTTTGCTTGACCTGTCGCCAGCAGCCAAGCAATTCGCGTCGTGAGAACCCGCGTCTTGCCGCTGCCGGCCCCCGCGAGAATGAGCGCAGAGGCGTGGGGCAGCGTGACGGCGGCGAGTTGCTCGGGATTGAGCCGATCGAGAAGCGGAGACGACATTCGTGCACATTATAGGCGGTGATGCCCACGTATAATCGCGCGGCTCCACGCCACGCTCCCCCAATGTCCCGCGCACCCGACGTTCCGCCGCCCGCCAGCTCGGCGACGATGCGCGCGTTCGTCCACTGGATTCGCGCGGCCGCGCCCTATGTGCACGCGTTTCGCGGCAGGACATTCGTCATCGCGTTCGGCGGCGAAGTCGTGGCCGACGATTCGTTTCTCGGCGTCGTTCATGACATCAACTTGCTGGTAAGCCTTGGCATTCGGCTGGTCGTTGTACATGGGTGTCGTCCGCAAGTTGAAGCCATTCTGAAACAGCAGAGCATTCCCAGCCGTTATGCGCACGGCGTGCGTGTGACCGACGCCGACTCGATGGATTGCGTTCTCGAAGCTGCCGGCCAAGTGCGGGCACGGATTGAGGCGCTGCTCTCGCTCGGGCTCGCAGGCTCGCCGATGGCGGGCGCGCGCAATCGCGTTTCCGCGGGCAATTACCTGACCGCGAAGCCGATGGGCATCGTCGACGGTGTCGATATGCAGCTGACCGGCGAAGTCCGCCGTATCGACACGGAAGCGATCCAGCAACGATTGGACGATGGCGACATCGTGTTGATTTCGCCGCTTGGCTATTCGCAAACCGGCGAGATCTTCAATCTAACCGTGGAGGAAGTGGCGACGCAGGTCGCCGTGCGGATGACCGCGCACAAGCTGATCTTCCTGATGGAAACCGATGGTGTGCGAAACGGCCGGCGCCAGCTTCTGTCAGACCTTTCGACGCGGGAAGCGGAGGCGCTTCTAAAGCGACCGGACAAGCTCGCGCCCGACGTGCGGCTTTTCTTGCCGGCGGCGATCCGCGCCTGCGACAACGGCGTCAAACGCGCGCACTTGATCAGCCGGCATCACGACGGCGCGTTGTTGCTCGAGCTCTTCACGCGCGACGGCGTTGGAACGATGCTGGCGGCGACCGCACTTGCGAGCATTCGCAATGCGACGATCGACGACGTAGGCGGCATCATTTCGATTATCGAGCCGCTGGAAGCGCAAGGCGTCCTCGTGCGCCGGTCGCGCGAGCGGCTGGAGAGCGAGATCGAGCGCTTTATCGTAGCCGAATACGACAACCACATCATCGGCTGCGCGGCGCTCTATGCATTTCCCGACGAGCGCGTCGGCGAGCTCGCGGCGCTCGCCGTTCATCCCGATTTTCAGCGCGAAGGTTACGGCGAAGCGCTGTTGAAGGAAATCGAGCAGCGGGCACGCAAGCTGCGCTTGCAAAAGCTGTTTGTGCTCACGACTAAGACGGCACACTGGTTCCTGGAGCGCGGCTTCCGCACCGGCACCGTCGCCGACCTGCCGCAGCAAAAGCAGGCGCTTTACAATTACCAGCGTAAATCGCAGGTGTATCAAAAGCCCCTGCAATAACGTTCGACAAAGGAGCGCTCATGGCGCGAATGGTGAAATGCGTAAAACTCGGTCGTGAGGCGGAGGGACTCGATTTTCCCCCGTATCCCGGCGAGCTCGGCAAGCGCATCTACGAAAACGTTTCGAAGGAAGCCTGGCAGCAATGGTTGAAGCATCAGACGATGCTGGTGAACGAGAACCGGCTTTCGCTCGCCGATGCGCGTGCGCGGAAATGGTTGGCCGAGCAAATGGAAAAACATTTCTTCGGCGGGGGCGCTGAAACGCCGGCCGGCTATGTCCCGCCCAGGGAATGAGCGGGTGAGTGCCGCAACGCCCATTTCGCGCTACCCGGTTCCAATGCTCGACGAGTTGCCGGACGATATTCGCGCGCGCATTCTGGAAGTCCAGGAAAAGGCGGGATTCGTGCCCAACGTCTTCATGGCGCTGGCGCACCGACCCGACGAATTCCGCGCCTTCTTCGCCTATCACGATGCACTGATGTTGCGGGAAGGCGGCCTATCGAAGGCCGAGCGCGAGATGATCGTCGTCGCGACGTCGGGCGCGAACGATTGTCTCTATTGCATCGTCGCGCACGGCGCGATCCTGCGCGTGTACGCGAAGAATCCGCTTGTCGCCGATCAGGTTGCCGCCAATTACCGCAAGGCGGACATCACGCCACGACAGAAGGCGATGCTTGCGTTCGCGCTGAAGGTTGCGCTGCGCAGCGTCGAAATCGACGACGAAGATTTCAACGCTCTGCGCATTCACGGATTTTCCGATGAGGACATCTGGGACATCGGCGGCATCGCGGCGTTCTTTGCGCTGTCGAACCGCATGGCGAACATGATCAACATGCGGCCCAACGACGAGTTCTATCTGATGGGGCGCGTGCCAAAGCCCAAATAGGCAGCGGTCGTGCAGTGCGCGGTTACGCCGGCATTACCGCACGTTCCGAGCTTGCGTGTCCGCCGCGCCCAAGTATCGATTGAACCACGCGCTCATCCGTTTCCACCCATCCTCGGACGCTTCCTTCCGATAGCTTGGACGATAGTC
>DASPYC010000087.1:0-1727 GCA_035636955.1 Casimicrobiaceae bacterium | reverse complement strand
CTGCACCCCGTTGCGGGACAGGGTTTCAATCTCGGCATGCGCGACGCGTTCGAGCTCGCGCAGGCGATCATCGCAACGCCGCGCGACGCGCTGGGCGACGGTCCAATGCTTGCGACCTACGCCAAGCGCCGGCTCCCCGATCGCATAGCGGGTATCGCTTTCACGCACGGGCTCGTGCAGCTATTCGGCACCGATCTTCCATTCGTACGCTGGCCCCGGGGACTCGCATTGACGATGCTCGACGCTCTTCCATCGGCGAAGCGCGTGTTCGCGCGTGCGATGCTGTTCGGCATCCATTGAACGCCGGCGCTACCACGCGCTCCCAGCAGTTGTAGTGCAGCGTTTGTAGTCCGCAAAAATAGGAAATCTCCTACGATGCCGCGGGGTCGGTCCGACAGCGCATCGAATGCCACGGGCGCACGATCTATTTTCACGCGTCCGCTCAAATCCGACAACGAGGAGCGGGCGAATTACTTTCTGCGAACGAATAACGGATTCGCAATCAGTCGGGTGCACGAAGTTCCGCAAACGAATCGTTGATTCGCCAGCAGCAACTCGAGAGGAGCTTAGGCTTATGACGATTGGCAAGTTATTACGGGTCATCGCGATCGCGTCGATCTTGGGCGCGGGTGCTGCACCGGCGTGGTCCGGCGGCACCAGCGTCACCATTCAAAGTTGGGCTGACCACACCGCCCAGCAAAACAGCGGGGTAATAAGGGAAGACGCATACCTGGATGAAATGGGGCGGCGCTGGGACGCCGATCCGAATCACACTGGATCGCGCAACCTCTATCTCCAGGGCATGCGCGCCCGCTGGGAAGCGCGCGATCCGAGCAATCAAGGCTTATCGCCGGCGCAAGTAAGCGAGCTCACCGGTAAAGTGGATACGTCGGCGGGTCCGACCATATCGGGTACGGGCGTGCAGCCGGGCAATATGGGACCCGGCAACGCCAAGGGCCAGTAAGCGCGATCGCGTTGCAGTGAAGATTCAGAATCCGAGTCATGACGGATTCGACGTGACAAGACCTTGAGCCACGCGTGATCAGGCCTAAGCGTCGGGTCAAAGGGCGACAAGACTGTCGCCCTTTTTTTGTGTCATGCGCAATGATGCGTTGGCGCGATCGGCGCTTCGGCAGCGCAGTGCCGATTGCGAATGCGCGACGGTAACGAGGTATAATTACGACCGTTTGTGATCCGCTTCTTTCTTGCGTCATTCTTCTTCCCGTCGATTCGTGCGCATCGGTCCGTACGTTCTGCCGAACGCTCTTGTTGTGGCGCCGATGGCGGGCGTCACCGATCGTCCTTTCCGACAGCTTTGCAAGCGTCTTCGCGCCGGCTACGCAATCTCCGAAATGGTCGGCGCCGATCCACGGCTGCGCAACACCGACAAATCGCGGCGAAGACTCGATCACGCGGGTGAAGCAGTGCCGATAGCCGTTCAAATCGCGGGCGCCGATCCACGGATGCTGGCCGATGCCGCGCGTTACAACGTCGATCATGGCGCGCAAGTGATCGACATCAACATGGGATGTCCGGCGAAGAAAGTGTGCAGTGCAGCCGCGGGATCCGCGCTTCTTTCAACCGAACCGCTCGCCGCCGCCATCATGGCGGCCGTCGTTGCCGCCGTCGAGGTGCCGGTGACTCTCAAGATTCGGACCGGGCCGAACCCCGGCGCGCGCAATGCCGTGGCGATTGCCCGTATGGCGGAAAACGCCGGCATCGCTGCG
>DASPYC010000086.1:0-9087 GCA_035636955.1 Casimicrobiaceae bacterium | reverse complement strand
CCTGCATCTCTATATTCGGTCTTTGTGCGGCGTGTTGGTCCTGGCCGCTGACCCTGATGGAACAGCCGCGCGCCCGCTCCTCATTCGTTCAAAGGTCTCGCTATCGGACCTGCCGGGTTACCAGGTTCTGCGCGCGCCGGTCTGACCTGTTGCCCATCACCGCTTCATCGTCGCAATCTCCATTCGTTACATCAGCTCGCCGGGCAATAGTTCTGCTGGTGCGCCAGCAACGCCCAGATAATGCGTGCATGTTTAGCCGCGAGCGCGACCGCTGCCACGTTGTCGGGACGCCGATGGCGCAGACTTCCGCCCAACGGCTCTTCGCGTCGTGGCGCACGCGGCTCACACGCAACACCGCCCGCGCGCCGTGAATAAGCAAGGTGCGCAAGTACACGTCACCATGCTTGCCGGGAGCCTCATGTCGTATTGGGCGGACACGATCGACGTTTCCCGCCGGGCCGCGAGCTACGTCGACAGAATTCTCAAGGGTGCGAGGCCCGGCGACTTGCCCATCGAGCAGCCGACCAAGTTCGAGTTTGTCACCAACCTCAAGACCGCCAAAACGCTCGGCATCACAATCCCGCAATCGGTCCTCTTGCGCGCCGACCGGGTGATCGAATGACCGATCCTCGAATGGCCGAAGCTGTGTTCGGACATTCAATATGGAACATTGACGCCCAACCACGCGTTCAACCGGACCCGCCGCTACGGGCCTTTAAAAAGCCCGCTTGCGGCGGGCTTCTTATCCCTTCAGAAAGTACTCCGCTTAGAAGTTCGGCGCGACATTATGCTCGGCACACACCATCCGAGCCTCGAATGTCGTAATGAATGGATTCGGGCTGACCAGGGCCAGCCGGGACGAGCCCGCGCTTTCCTTCCTGATCATTGGCGAGGAGCCCTGAATCAGGGCTTCCTTGGGAATCCGATACAAATCGCCAGACCCTACCTCGACATAGGTGCCGGGCTCACTGATGTCCTGCCATGAGACCTCGAGGAGCCTCGTCCTCTTTTGTGGATCGACCGAAACGTTGCGTGCTTCTTGCGCCATAGGAACCTCCAAAACAAAGACGGCCGCGAGCAATACGCGCGCGGTCACAACATAACCTCCCCCTCACGGCGAACGCCTAGGTCCGTCCGCGACGAGAAGGTGGGTACGACAAACGTTTTCGCGGTGAGGTTCCAAAAAACTTACAAAAGCCGTAGGAATGTGCTGAGTAACGTGTCAGATCAAGTGCACACTGTCGAAACGGCTAAGAGATGGATAGGATTGTTTATCTTTTGTTTATGCTCCGCCGCGACATTCGAAATCTCAAGGCGATAGGCCATGAATAACGAAACCGCGCGCGCGACCTTCTTATCGTCATGGACCTGGCTGCGTCGCCCACGGCTCGCGTTCGGTCTGCTGATCGGCGTCTTCACATACGCACTGCTCTTCTTCGCCACCGCCGTGGACGGTCGAATGCGCTTCATCGCGGCATGGGACGTCGGCGCAAGCGCCGCATTGATCGCGTTGTTCTTTGGATTGCGAAAATCGTCGGCGGTCACGATCAAGCAGATCGCGGAACGCCAGGATGCGGGCAAATGGGCGGTGCTGAGTCTCGCGCTCGTTGCGGCCACGGCGAGTCTTGTGGTGATCGCCGCCGAAATGCCATTGGTCAAAGAAGCGGCCGGTCTCGAGCAACTCGCGCGTGTGGTGCTCGTGGTCTACACGATCGTGCTGTCGTGGGCATTCATCCAAACGATGTTCGCGCTGCACTACGCCCACGACTACTACATGGAGGTAGACCTTCCTCCGGCGAAAGCGGATTCGGCATCGGAGCGCCTCATATTTCCCGGGGAGCGGTCGCCGACCTACGGCGATTTTCTGTACTTCTCGTTCACCATCGGCATGACGTTTCAGGTGTCGGATATTCAGATCACGGACTCGGCGATCAGGCGACTGGTGGTGATCCACGGCGCTCTGGCGTTTTTCTACTCGACGGGCATCCTCGCATTGGCGATCAACCTGGTCGCTGGCTTGATATGACGCCGTTCCTTCGTGTCGTCGTCCTCACCCTGGCGAGCATTGCCATAAACGCCGATGCCTTCGATCTGGAGGGCCATCGCGGTGCGCGGGGCCTGGCGCCCGAGAACACGATGGCAGCGTTCCGCACGGCGCTCTCGATTGGCGTAACGACAATCGAGACCGACATGGCGATCACGAAGGACGACATCGTCGTGATCGCGCACGATCGCGATCTGAATCCCGCCATTGTTCGCGATACGAGTGGACAATGGTTGGTCGCCCGGGGACCGGCGATACGCACGTTGTCGCTCTCCGAGCTTCGCACGTACGACATCGGACGTCTCAATCCCAAGAGCGACTATGCGAAGCAGTTTCTGCTGCAGCTCGCAAGCGATGGTGAACGCTATCCCACGCTCGACGAGCTCATAGCGCTCGTCAAGCCAACGACCGTTAGGATCGACATCGAGACGAAAATCACGCCGACGAGCGGCGAGACGACCGTCGATCCGGAGACGTTTGTGCGTCTCGTCATCGAACGCATTCGTCCGGCGGACATGACCGCGAGGACCACGCTGCAGTCGTTTGATTGGCGCACGCTCGTCATCGCAAGAAAGATGGCGCCCGCAATCGAGACCGCCTGCCTCACGTCTGAAGACGCGAACTTCAACACGGTCAAGCCGGACGCAAGCGGCCGTTCGCCATGGCACGCGGGATTGAACCTTGCCGACTACGGAGGATCGGTGCCGAGACTCGTACAAGCAGCCGGATGCGCGGTCTGGTCGGCGAACGCGCAGAGTCTCACAAGCCAACGGATCGATGAGGCGCACGCCCTCAAGCTCAAGGTGCTCGCGTGGACCGTCAATGACCGCGGCGAGATGAATCGATTGATCGATCTCGGTATCGACGGTCTGATCACCGACTATCCGGATCGCCTCGGCAAACTGCTCGAAGAGAAGGGCATCGCGCGGCAATGATGCGCGCGTCCATCTATAAAACAGGCTGAATGCGGAGCTCGACTTCCGGCCGCGGTGCAGTCTTTGCATAGTCGATTCGCGCGTCTTCCAGTTCGTGGTCCAACTGGTCGAGCGTGTCCAAAAGCTTCGCGGCTTCGCTGCGCGCCGGCTCGCTCAGCCGATAACTTCCGCCAACGTACGCAGGCGCATCGCGGACGAGGTCCGGGTACGGTGGATGATTGTCGAGCGTCGTCACGCCTTGATGGATCTCGCGCATCGCACGCTGCAGCACATTCAGCAGCGAGCGGATGCGGACCCATCGATGGTACGTCAGGAAATCCGCACCGAGACTCTCCGGTCGTGCGAACGCGGCGATCAATTTCTCGGCGCCCAGCTGGCCGGACGCCGCCATCGTTTCGATATCACGCGCCGCCATGTCGAGATTGAGGCCCCCTTCATCTTGCGTGTGCCGGATCGTGACGATCCGATCGCGGAAGCCGGGGGCCGCGCGCTGAAGATTGTCGCGCCAGTTCTGCATTGTTTTGATGATCGCGGTCGCGAACGAAATGATCGCAGAGGCGCCGCTTTGCACGATGGCGTAGTTTTCAGGCGGAAGCGACTTCGCACGATCCGGAAGATACGCTCGATCTTCGTTGCTGCTTGAAGCGGAGAGATCGTCGCGAAGATTGATGCCAAACGTCGGCCAGCCGGGAAGAACCGAGTCGAACATGTGCACCGGAAAATTGCTGCAGATTCCACCGTCGCTGAACACCACTTTGCGTACGTTCGCCGGTACGAAACGCGGGTCTTCGCGCAAGTCCGCATCGTCGGCGTCGCTCTGCTGGGTTGCCTCGATTTCCCATGCATAGCGGTGAAGCGGAACGCCGGCAAGAAGCAACGGGAAGGACAAGCTCATTCGAGCGGCGACCACCACGGGCAATGTCGCGCGACCGGGAAACGGCAAGAACCCGAGCGATGCCATCAGTTTGTCGCGGGCGCCGTTGGCCTTGCTGCGAGCGCCGGGATTGGCAACCATCCACGCCATCACGTCGTCGGGGAAGTAGCGCTCGAGCTCCTGCGCGCTGAAATAGAACTGCTCGGTGTTGAACGGCAGCGCAAACGGTCGACCCATCGACAGCGCCGTGGTCATCATTTCGAGATTGATGCCTTGGATGTCCTTGCTCGCGTCCAGCATCACGCCGTCGAGATCGCCGAAGGTGAGCGGATGCGTCGAATCCTTGCCGGCCAGGTCCTGCAAATAAGAATGCAGCCAGTCGGTCAGGGCCAATGGCTCGTTTTCGCTATCGCGTGTCGAGTGCCCTGTCGCCAAGCCGAATTCCTGCTTAGGTAAAATTCGAGCGAATGAGACCGCTGCAATCGCCACCGCCGACAGCATCGCACCCGCGACAAGCACGAATGCCGCGATGACGATCGCGATGATGTTGATCGCTGCCGTGTCACGAACGGCCATCATCAAGATAACGCCAGGAATTGCGCCCACCAGCGCCGCGAATGGGAATGAGCGCACGGCTGCAACAATTCCGCTGATCATCCGAGTCGTGACTCGTCCGCGATTCAGCATTGCCGCCAGAATCGCGAAATGTTTGCGCGTTGCGGGCTCGGGGCGGAAAAGATTGAACAAGCGAGAGTGCTCTCCCGTCGGCCGCTCGCCGAGGACCTCCGCCAGATCGGCGAGCTTTGTGAATCCATATTGCGGATTCGCGGCGTCGGTTGCACGCCGGTATTCGGCCGCGGCAGCCCCCGCTGCGGCGATTGCACCCGCCGACGTCCCACCAATGTTGCGGAAGCGGTATTGGCCGGACAAGCGCGCGACCGCCTTCGGGAACACGACACCTGACGTGATCCCACCCTTCATCACCAGATCGCAGAATCTGCGGCCGACATCGTCCGAATCGATTTGCGTGCTCGTCATGGTTTCATCCTGCCTAACCGATAATGCATAGTAGACGACCCATGCGATGATTCATCCGCAAACCGCGCACCAGGCTGATGACGATTAGACGCCTCGTTCCTATAGAAGCGTTGCAATATCGCGCCCTTATGCTCGAGGCGTACGAAAGCCATCCGGATGCCTTTACATCGAGCGTTTCCGAGCGTGCGGCGCTTCCGTTAACGTGGTGGGAATCGCGTCTCGCGGCGGGACACGAGCCGCCGGAAATGGTCTTCGGCGCATTTCAGGACAGCGAGTTTGCGGGGGCCGCTGGCTTGTCGTTCGAATCGCGGCAAAAAATTCGGCACAAGGGAACGCTCTTTGGGATGTACGTGCCACCGCGTTTTCGCGGCCTTGGGCTCGGCCGTCAACTCGTCGTCGCGGCGCTCGAATGTGCACGTTCGCGCACGGGCATCAAAATCGTTCAACTGACGGTCAGCCAAGGCAATACCTCGGCGGAGACGCTTTACCGGCGCTGTGGCTTTGTCGAGTTCGGCGTCGAACCGTTTGCCGTCGCGGTCGCTTCGGGCTACGTGTCCAAACTGCACATGTGGTGCGCCGTCGACGTGAACGTCAAACCCCCGCCTCCACCTTCGTAATCACACGGTCGCGATGTGCTGGCGGTACCCAGGCCGATCGTTCAATCGCGCGTACCACTGCGCGACGTGTGTCAGCTCGGGTCGATCGCGCGGCAGCGTAAACCAGCGATGCGCGGCATTGCCGAGCGCGATGTCGCCCATGGTCAGCGTATCTCCCGCAACAAACGAATGCAGTGCGAGCTGCGCGTCAATAATTCGCATCGCGGCAGTGGCTTTCCGCATCGCGCCATTCATCTGTTCGGCGTCGATCACCTCCGGCGGCTGCCTCAGCAGGCCGCGAAATAGGACACCCATCGGCGGTGCAAGCGTGGTCTGCTGCCAATCCATCCAGCGATCGGCGTCGGCTCGTCGCGCAAGATCGTTCGCCCAGAGCTTGCCGACGCCGTGCTTGGCGCAGAGATAGCGAACGATCGCATTTGACTCCCACAACACGAACCCGTCATCGTCGATCGTCGGCACGAGCCCGTTCGGATTGCGTGCCAGGTATTCGGGTGTGTTGTTCTTGCCGAATGGTCCGCCCACATCTTCGCGCTCAAACGGAATGTGGAGCTCGCTGCAACACCACAGCACTTTCTGCACGTTACTTGACGTCTTGCGTCCCAGAATCTTCAACATTCGTCGTTACCCCTTGCTCAATACGCGAATCGGTTTGCCATCCAGAAAGGCCAGCGCATTCTCGACCGACTGCTGGTAATACTCCTCGTAGACTTCGAGCGCGCTGTAACCGAGATGCGGAGTCAGCACCGTGTTCGGCGCACGCGTCAACGGATGGTTTGCCGGCAACGGCTCAACGCTGAACACATCGAGCGCAGCGAAAATCCGGCCGGACTGCACCGCCTCAATCAACGCCGCTTCATCGACAAGAGCCGCGCGCGCAGTATTGACGAGGATCGCACCGCTTTTCATTTGCGCGAGGTCGGCTGCGCCGAGGATGCCGCGCGTACGCTCGGACAGCTGCAGATGAAGGCTCACGACATCCGCACTCGCCAGCAATTCCTCCTTCGTCACGCGCTGCGCGCCCGCCGAAGTTGCTTTTTCGTCCGTTAAATTCTGGCTCCACGCCACGACGCGCATCTCGAGCGCGCGGCAATAGCGCGCCATAAGCGAACCGATGCGACCGAGTCCGATCACTCCGATGGTCTTGCCATCCAATAAGAATCCTGCCGGTACGCCGGACTGAAAACGCCCCGCACGCACGGCCGCATCGCCCTGCGGAATCCGCCGTGCCGCCGCCAGCATGAGAGCGAGCGCAATCTCCGCAGTCGCCGCGCCTGACGGACCCCCTCCGGTGTGGCAGACGGTCACGCCGCGCTCGATCATTGCCGCGACGTCGATCAACGCGGCGCGTGCGCCGGTCAATCCGAACATTTTCAGCTTCGGCAAACGCCTCGATAGCGATGCAGGAAACGGCGTCCGCTCGCGCACGGCGAGCACGATATCGAAATCGGCAAGTCCTTTCGCCGCGTCGTCCTCTCCGCCGAAGGGCATTTGGAAGAATTCAACATCGGCGCGCGCCCGCAACGGCCGCCAGTCGGTGCACCGTTGTGCGACTTGCTGCCAATCGTCGAGAACGGCAATACGCGTTCTACGGGCGTCAGTCACTTGAGATTCCGCTCCCAGAGGTCGAAGACCCGCGTCCAGGCCGCTTCGGCGGCTATCGCGTTGTAGTCGGCACGCGCGGCGAAGCAAAATCCGTGATGCGTATCGGGGAAAACCTCGAGCCGATGCTTGGTCCGCGCCTTTTCCAGCGCCGCTTGCAACGCCGAGACGACATTTGACGGAACCGAAGGATCGACCTCCGCAAAGCCGAAATACAGCTCGCTTTCGATTCGATCCAACAGCAAATGCGGTGAATCGGGCTTGTCCGTAACGATATTGACTCCGTAGAGCGATGCGGCCGCCTTGATACGCGGCAAATGCGCGGCAACCGAAACGACGAAGGATCCGCTCATGCAGTGACCGACGCAGCCCAGCGGTCCCGGCGCGACCTTGTCCTGTCCGTCGAGGAAGGCGATCATGCCGGCAGTGTCTTCGACAATAGCCGCATTCGACAAGCTTTGCATCGCGCCTCGAATCACCACCGACATCGAATCACTGCGGCGCGGGATGTCGAAGCGGATCGTGCCCAGACGGTAATAGAGATCTGGCAATAGGCAGAAGTAGCCGTGCTTCGCGATTCGCCGCGCCATGTTGCGGAGCTCCTCGCGGATGCCGGGTGCGTCCATATAAAGGATGATCGCCGGGAACGCGCCCGGTCCCTCCGGACAGACGGCGAAGCTCGGCTGGCGGCCGTACTTCGTTTGCACCATCACGTCGTGTTCGATCATGGGTCACACACCAGCAACGGGAGACAATTCGTCATTCCGAGGAAAACGCTCCATCGTCCGAGGACCGTGTTTTCGCTCGGCTCGGGATGATAAGACGAGCGATTGTACTCAGTCGCCGATGTGCGCTGCGTCCATACGTGCCGGAAACGTCGTCCGAAACACGGTCCGCTTGGTGTCGCGAAAGGTCGGCCGCACGCGATCGCTCCACGGCGTGCGGCGGACGGCAAGCCATGCTTCGCTCGTCAGCGTGCTCGGCGAAACGAGATCGTAGCAGGCCAGATAACTGGAACGTCCGTCGAGTGTCTCGAGTATCCGCAATCGGCGTGCCCTCACACAGCCCGCGACCGCAGCGAGACCCGGCAGATGTTCGGCGTCATACCACGCATTGAATTCGCTCTCGTGCTCGGCGTCGACGCCGGCTTCGACGACGTAATGAAAGGGCGCTGGTTCGCCCATCGACGCGCCCGCCGTATCCATCAACAACTGCAACGGCAGGACGGTGTTTTCCACGCTCGAAAGTGTGCCGTCCTGGTGCAATGCTTGCGCGTACCGGGCGAGGTCGTCGTTCACCTCCGATGCCGGCGCCGCGAGCCATGCGTAGGCATATGTGCCGGTGCCTGCCAGGGCCGTATGAGTCGTGATCAAAGCACAGTCGAGGCGCGTCGCTCGCGCTGCCTCGCGAAGAGCGTCGGCTAGCCGCTCCGGCGTCTGCGGGCATTTGACTAGGAACGCGTCAAGGCGCATGTGCCGCCGGCTCCATACCGATTCGCAGCGCGACCAGAAAACGCGACACCATGTTGTACGCGGCAATCGTCGCTGTCAGTTCGACAATAGTCTTGGGGTCGAGAGAGCCGGCGAGGCGCTCGAACAGGCTGTCGGAGACATCGACATCGCGCGTCATCGCGTCGGTATACGCGAGAGTCAACCGCTCGAGGTCATCGTAGGGCGGCGAAGCGGCCGTTGTCTTCACGCCGTCGATCTTTGCCTGCGTGAGTCCTACGCGTCGAGCATGCGGCACATGCGCATCGAATTCGAACGACGCGCGATTCAGCACCGCGACACGCAGAATGACGAGCTCGCGCAAGTCCGGACGCAGCGACGTTTTCGTACGCACTGCCCTCAGCAATGCCTCCCACCCTTCCGCGATCGGCACGCTGTTCAGTAGCGCCTGATAGAGCGGCGAGACGCGTCCGCGCGACTCGACGATCTTGCGTTCGAGAGCGGCCAGCATCGGATCGGTGGCGGGCTCGAT
>DASPYC010000085.1:0-11020 GCA_035636955.1 Casimicrobiaceae bacterium | reverse complement strand
GCCAGGCACCTGCATCCCGACCAATACGCGCCCGTAGTCGGCGCCGTGGTTACGGTAGTGGAACAGGCTGATGTTCCAGCCGGCGCTCATGCTGTCGAGAAAGCGCATCAACGCGCCTGGGCGCTCGGGAAATTCGAAGCGATACAGGATTTCGTCGGTGGCGTTGGGGGCATGTCCGCCCACCAAATGGCGAACGTGCAACTTCGCCATTTCGTTGTCGGACAGGTCCGAGGCTTCGATCTTGCGCCGCGCAAGCTCGCGCAACAGATGATCGGTCTCCTGCCGATTGCGCACCTCGATGCCGACGAACAGATGTGCGACCTTCGGATCGGCGTATCGATAGTTGAATTCAGTGACGTTGCGATTGCCGAGCAGCGCGCAGAACTCGCGAAAGCTGCCGGGGCGCTCGGCAATCGTGACGGCTAGGATCGTCTCGCGTCGCTCACCCAGCTCCGCGCGCTCGGCCACAAAGCGCAGCCGATCGAAATTCATGTTGGCGCCGCAGGCGATCGCAACGTAGTCGCGGTCGCGCGTTCGGTGGCGTTCGACCCACGCCTTGACACCGGCGATCGTCAAAGCGCCCGCGGGTTCGAGGATCGAGCGCGTGTCCTCGAACACGTCCTTCAGCGCGGCGCAGGTTGCGTCGGTGTCGACGCGGATGATCTCGTCGACGTAGGCCTTCGCAAGCCGGAACGTCTCCTTGCCGACTTGCTTGACCGCAACGCCGTCGGCGAACAGGCCCACATGCGACAGCACGACGCGGCGGCCCGCTTCCAGCGAGCGAGCCATCGCATCGGAGTCGTTCGGTTGCACGCCGATGATCTTCACCTCGGGCCGCACGCGCTTCACATACGCGGCGACGCCGCCGATCAAGCCGCCGCCGCCGATCGCGACGAAGATCGCGTCGAGCGGACCCTGTCGTTGACGCAGGATTTCCATCCCGATCGTGCCTTGGCCGGCAATGACGTCCGGATCGTCGTACGGGTGCACGAATGTGGCACCGGATGCGCGCTGCAACTCGATCGCTTCGGCGTACGCTTCCGAATACGAATCCCCGTGGAGCACGACTTTGGCGCCGCGCGCCTCGACGGCGCCGACCTTGATATGCGGGGTCGTGATCGGCATCACGATTGTCGCCGCACACCCGAGCTTCTGTGCGGCAAGCGCGACACCTTGCGCGTGATTGCCCGCCGACGCCGCGATCACGCCCCGCTCTCGATCGCCTGTGCTCAGATGCGCCATCTTGTTGTAGGCGCCGCGAATCTTGAACGAGAACACGCTCTGCTGGTCTTCGCGCTTCAACCACACGCGATTGCCAAGGCGCTCTGACAACGTCGGCGCAAGCTCGAGCGGGGTCTCGACCGCGACGTCGTAGACCTTCGCGGTCAATATCTTCTGCAGATAATCAATAGCCATAGTTGTGGACCCCCACGCTTGCGGCTGTCGCCGCTGCGCTGCCCCCTGAGGGGGAGTAATTCGCGCCTTGGGGCGGCCCTGCGGCGCTCATGTGGTATCGCAACTCGATGAGCGTAGCAGGAAAGCGTAGTCCAATTCCTGATTCTGCTAACCTCCGCCCGCCATGCCCCGCGAACAATCTCCGCCGTCGCCGACGACGCTTGCGGTCGTCGACATGGGATCCAATAGCTTTCGCCTGGAGCTCGGACGCGTCGAGGGCGATCAAATTTTTCGTCTCGACACATGGCGCGAAACGCTCCGCATCGGTGCCGCAATCGACGCCAAGGGCCGCATCCTTGCGCCTGCGCGACGCGCCGCGTTGGGGTGTCTTGCGCGTTTTGCCGAACGACTGCGCGGACTGCATCCGTCCGCAGTACGAGCCGTGGCAACGAATACGTTTCGCGTCGCCCGCAATGCGGCGCAGTTTCTTCGGCAGGGCGAAGCCGCGCTTGGCTTTCCGATCGACGTCATCTCCGGACACGAGGAGGCGCGACTCATTTATCTCGGCGTTGCGCACGTGCTGCCGCCGTCCGACGCGCCGCGCCTTTGTATCGACATCGGCGGGGGCTCGACCGAGTTCATCATCGGGCGCGGCCTCGAGCCCGAGCGCCTCGAGTCCCTCAACATCGGCTGCGTCAGCTACACGCAGCGCTTTTTTCGCGACGGCAGGCTCCGTGCGGAGGCATTCATCGCCGCAGAGACCAGCGCACGGGCGGAGATCGACGCGATCGCGCGCGAATTCGGACGCGAGCACTGGCGCGAAGCGTATGCGTCTTCAGGGACCGCGCTCGCCCTCGCGGAAATTCTCGAGCAAAACGGGATGTCGGCGGGCGGCATTACGCCCGGTGGGCTCGCGCGACTTCGCAAGCGTATGGTGGGTGCCGGTCATGTCGAGCGCTTGAACCTCGCCGGATTGAAGCCGGAGCGCGCACCGGTGCTGGCCGGCGGCTGCGCGATCATGTCAGCGGCGTTATCGCTGCTGGACGTGGCGCGCATCAATCCAGTCGGCGGCGCGATGCGGTTGGGCGTGCTCTACGATTTGCTCGGCCGGCGCGTGCGCCGCGACATGCGGCAATCGACAGTCGAACGCTTCATCGAGCGCTACCGGATCGACCGCGCGCACGCGGTTCGCGTCGCGACGATGGCAAAGGCCCTCTACGAGCGTGCAGTCGCGGCGCCGATCGCCGAAACGGCGCAGCGGATCGAATGGGCCGGATTGCTACACGAGGTCGGATACACGGTCTCGCACCTCGGGTTTCATAAGCACGGCGCCTACATTCTCGAGCACGCCGACATGCCCGGATTCTCATCGCAAGAGCAGCATGCACTGGCGCTTCTCGTGCTGGGCTGCCGCGGCGGGTTGAGCAAAATGGCGCCGCTCCTGGTCGACGTCGATGCCCGTGCTCAGTTGCTCTCGCTGCGACTCGCCGTGCTGTTCCATCATGCGCGCGGACCGATCGATACGCCGCGGATCGTGCTCAAGGTCGACAAGACCATTCGGTGCGCCGTCGCGTCGCGGTGGATGAAGGCCCATCCGCTTTCGGCGCACCTGCTTGGCAAAGAGCGCGATGACTGGCAGGCGTTGGGTTATCCGTGGAGCGATGCGCTTTGAGCATGGCGCGGCAGATCCATGATGACGCCTCGGCGTAGGAGCGCTTCGACGACACCGGTTGCGATTCGCCGCGGTCGCTCGCCGAGACCGAAGCAGAGCGACGCTTCGCCGCGCGGATCGACTTCGACGATCTTCTGCCCGACACCGATGCGCGCGCCGCGCGCCGAAAGGCCGCGGAGAACACCGGCCAGCGGCGCCGCGATCGAGTCTCCGCCAAGCGTCGCAATCTCTTCGCCTGCCGCCACGCGGTCCCCGATGCAGCGATCGGATTGAAAGCGTCCAGCCTTGGCTGCGTAGACGTAACGTTCGCGGCCTGCGCCACCCACGCGCCGCGGTTCGCCTTCGAAGGGCTTGGTCCCGCCCGATTCGAGAACGGCGCCCAGAGTGTCGCCCCACGCGGTTTCGATCGCGATGTCCACATGAACACCGGCGACAAATCCGGGACCGAGTCCGATGGTCAGCGGCGCGGCGCTGTCATTCGTCTTGAGCGATGCCGGCGCCTGTCGCTTGACGACGCGCGCGTCGATGATCGCGATGGGATGCAGCGCCTCGGCAACGCCCTGCCATGACCATGTCGTCGCAGCGATCATGTCGCGCCGGTCGAGCACGAACGGAATGCTTCTCACCGATGCGCAAAAGCAGGCGCCGACCTGGACGAGCTCCGCCGTTCCGACGTACCACGCGTCGGTGTAGGCCATGCCGCGTCGCGTCCATGGCGGATCGGCGCGGTCGGCGAGCACGACAGCGCAGCCGGCGTTATGCAATGCGTGTGCGACAGCGGACCCGACGTCGCCGCAGCCCACGACGATCGCGGCCGGGCGAATCTCCAATTCGTTCACGCGCCGCATGATGACATGAAAAAGAAAGCGGACCGTTCTAAGGAAATCGGCCCGCAAGGCCGCTGCCTGGAGAAAATGATGCGCCATCCTGCCGCACCTATGCGACAAGCAGATGAAACTGTCGTCTCTTAGGTAATCACGCGCGAAACGATCCACCGGGCGGAGCCTCGGTACTGCAAGACCCTTCGCGTTCGACGCGTCGCTTGCTACAGGAAGTCTGGGCCGATGACGACCTTGAGAACGATCGCCGCGCCGCCATCGCGGACACGATTGGACAGCCACCAGACGGCGCCTTTGCGAACCGACCAGTAAGCCTCTTCGCCGGATAGAAGAAACGACGCGATCATGCCGAGCGTTGGCTGGTGGCCGACCAGCATCACCGGTTCGCGCGAGTCAGGCCAGTTTGCCGCGGCGAGCGCTGCGGTCACTGATGCGCCGGGCCCGAGCTCCGGCACCGTTCGAGATTTTCGTTGCAGCGCCATCGCGGTTTGCTGAGCGCGATCGGCGGGCGATACCAGAATCCGACATGAATCGGGCAAATGGCGCTCGAGCCATTCGGCCATTCGCTCCGCTTGTTTCGTTCCCTTCGACGTGAGACGCCGACCCAGATCGGGTTCACCCGGCTCGGCTTCGCAATGGCGCCAAAGGATAAGGTCCATCTCGAGTAAAGTTAGGGCGCTTCGCCCTGCATTCGTTTCAGCAGCTCATTTTGCGCCGACACCGCGCGTTCGCGGCCACGCGGCTTACGCTTGGTCCATTGCCCGTCGGCGCCCAATTCCCACGCGTCACAGTTATCCGACAGATAGACGTCCAAGCCTTCATCGATGACACGGCGCTTCAACTCGGGATCGAGAACCGGGAACGCCACCTCGATCCGGCGAAACATGTTGCGACCCATCCAGTCCGCGGACGTGAGCCACACTTCGGGTTCGCCGCCGTTTTCGAAATGCCAGACGCGATGATGCTCGAGGAAGCGACCGAGGACCGAACGCACGCGGATATTCTCGGAAAAACCAGGGACGCCGGGGCGCAGCGCGCACGCGCCGCGAACGATCAAATCGATCTGCACGCCGGCTTGCGACGCCGCTTGCAACGCGCGGATCACGCCTTCTTCGAGAAGCGCATTCATCTTGGCCCTGATCCGGGCTGGACGACCTTCGCTCGCGTGCTTGGTCTCGCGCCGGATCATCTCGATCACGCGCCGGTGCATCGTGAACGGTGCGAGCAGGAGCCGCTTCATCTTCGCGGCCTTCGCGAGACTGGTGATATGCAGGAAAACTTCGTTCACGTCGGCGCAAATCTCCGCATCGGCCGTCAGCAGCCCGAAATCCGAGTACAGCGCTGTCGTGCGTGGATGGTAATTGCCGGTGCCGAGATGCGCATACGGAACGAGTCGCGACGTTCCCTGTGCGTCACGCTCGCGCCGCAAGAGCAGCGCGAGCTTGGCGTGCGTTTTCAATCCGAACACGCCGTAGACGACTTGCGCGCCGGCGTGCTCCAGCTTCTCCGCCCAGTTGATATTGGCTTCTTCGTCGAACCTCGCCATCAGCTCCACGACGACGGTCACTTCCTTGCCGCGCGACGCCGCTTGCACCAGCGCCTCCATCAACGCCGAGTTGACGCCGGTACGGTAGACCGTCTGCTTGATCGCGACGACGTCGGGATCGTCGGCAGCGCGGCGGATGAACTCGACGACCGGTTCGAACGATTGATAGGGATGGTGCAGCAAGATGTCATGCTGTCGAACTGCCGCGAGGATGTCGGGTTCACCGACCAGGCGGTCGGGCTTACCGGGCAGAAAGGGCCGGTATTTGAGCGTGTCGCTCTCGACCTGGTCGATCATCGATGTGAGTCGCATGATGTTGACCGGGCCGTCGCAGCGATAGAGATCGTCGTCGTTCAGCTCGAACTGCGTCAGGAGAAAGCGCGCCAGGTGATCGGGACACGACGACGCCACTTCAAGGCGCAGCGGAATGCCGAACTGACGTTGCGGCAACTCCCCCTGCAGCGCTTGCCGCAAGTTCTTCACTTCCTCTTCGTCGATCCACAAGTCGGCATCGCGCGTCACGCGAAACTGCGAATACGCGAGGATCTCGCGGCCCGGAAACAGATCGCCCAAGTGCGCGTGCATGACCGACGACAACAGCAGAAACTCGTTCTCCGCTTCGGCGATTTCACGCGGCAGCTTGATGACGCGCGGCAAGAGCCGCGGCGCCTTGACGACGGCGATCGCCGTGTCACGGCCGAACGCATCGCGACCCGACAGCTCGACGATGAAGTTCAAGCTCTTGTTGACGATCTGCGGGAACGGATGCGCAGGATCGAGCCCGATCGGCGTCAACAGCGGGCGCACCTCGCGCAAAAAGAAATCCGCGACCCAGGCGCGTTCGGCGGGCGAACGGTCGGCTCGGCCTAACAGGCGCACGCCGCTCGCCGCCAACGCCGGCAGGATCTGGTCGTTGAGAGCGCGATACTGATCGTCGATGAGAATTCGCGTAGCGCGGCCGATTTCAACCAGCAGCGCGCGCATCGAATTGAGCGTCATTCCCGCGGGCGGCATCTTGGCCCGTAACTGCTCCTTCAGACCGGCGACGCGGATCTCGAAGTACTCATCCAAGTTGCTGCCGAGAATGCACAGGAAGCGCAGCCGCTCGAGCATCGGCACGTCGGGATCCTGCGCGAGCACGAGGACACGGCGATTGAACGCGAGCAGCGACAGTTCGCGGTTGATCGGCGATGTGTCCGGCGCGGTCGCGGACACCGCTGGCGAAGCCAGTGCGGCCGGCGTCGTCGCAGCAGGGGCGTGGGCCGGTCCGGTGGACACGGCGCCGACTCTGACAGTGGATTGTGACGCCGACGTGACAGCCGGTTCAATCGCCGCGATCGTTCCCGTCCGCGCGCGTTGCGGCTCGAGTCGCGACACCGAGGGGCGCACCAACGCCGCGCGAATGCGCCGTCCTTGTTCTCGTCGAATTTTCACGTCAGGAGATTTGCGGCAAGAAATACGACAGCGAACGCGGCCAATGCTGGCTAAGCCGCTGCCTCCTCCACACCGTCGAGCCGCAGCCAGACACAGCGGCCCTTGGATTCGCGATCCAGCGCTTCCAGGTAATCGCCGTGCGCTGCAAGCTCGTCGGCCGAGGGTTGAACGAGCTCGAGCAACCACCGGCCCTGCACCGTACCGGCGGAACCCGCAGCGTTCCAGACGGGAATCGGCGCGCCCATGTCGATCGTGAGCGTTTCCTGCCCGCGCGTCATTGCCAAATAGACTTCGGCCAACAGTTGCGCGTCCAGCAGCGCGCCATGCAGCGTCCGATGCGCGTTGGAGATCGCGAACCGCTCGCACAGCGCATCGAGATTGTTGCGCTTTCCGGGAAACGATTCTCGGGCAAGCGAGAGCGTGTCGACGAGCGATGCGTGAATTCCCGCACAAACCGGCAACCCGGCGCGCTCGAATTCGGCGTCGAGAAACGCGACATCGAAAGGCGCGTTGTGGATAACCCACTCGGCGCCCTGCGCAAACATGATGAATTCCGCCGCCACATCGGCGAATCGCGGCCGGTGCTTCAGGTCTTCCCACGTCATGCCGTGGACTTCGGCGGCCGCAGTGTCGATCTCCCGCTCAGGATTCAGATAGAAATGCAGATGGCGGCCCGTCTGGCGGCGATCGCTCAATTCGACTGCGGCGATCTCGATGACCCGATGACCCTGCTTGGGGTCTAGGCCGGTGGTTTCTGTGTCAAGGACAAGCAGGCGCATGAAGCCGAGAGTCTAGCCTGCTGGCGCACGCCGCGCTACTTTCTATATTTTTGAATCGTCGATTGGATTTCCGCGATGGCGCGCTCGATCTCGTCGTCGGTGAGATCGCGCTGCGATCCGCGCCGTTCCGAGAGCGTCATCGTTTTGTCGATCTCAGTCGCAAATTCGCCCATGCCGAGCGTGTCGGTGATGGTTGTCTGCGTTTCATCGGTCAGCGTTTCCGGACCCCAGCGCACGATGATCGTCGACAGGTTGTCGCCGTCGGGGCCGCCGCGCTCTTCGGCTTGATCCATCATCTTGGGCGCGGCAGTGAGGATCGGCGCCGACGTGAGCCACGTCGCCATGTCGCTTTGCGACATCGCGCTCCACAGGCCATCGGTGCACAACACCATGATATCGCCTGTCCGTAGCGGCGTTCGGCGCGATAGATCGATCACCGGATCGACCAACCCTCCCAGGCAACTGAAGACTTTGTTGCGGTCGGGATGCTCCGCCATGTCGGCCGTACCGATCAGTCCCTGATCGACAAGATATTGGACTTTGGAATGATCCTTGGTAGCGCCAATCAAGCTGCCCTGCCGAAATAAGTAGAAGCGCGAATCGCCGGCATGCGCCCAATACGCGTGGCTTGCCTGCACGACGACGGCGACGCACGTCGTCCGCGGCGTCTCCAGCATCGAAAACTGGTTGGCGTAAGAGCCGAGCGCTGCATGCGCGCGCAGCATCGTTTCCTGCAGAAACTTAAGCGGATTGCGCAGGACTGGTTTGGCTTCCTGCTGGAAACGTTCGATAAACAAGCGGACGCAGATCTGCGCCGCGATCTCGCCGCCGGCATGACCGCCCATTCCATCGGCGACGACGAGCAGCAGTGTGTCGCGCCCGTACGTATAGGCCAGCCGGTCCTGGTTGACCTTCCGCGAGCCCTTGCGCGAGTCCTGAAAAATCGTGAAGCGCATACGTCCGGAACGAAGACCTAGAGTCTTGCGCAGTGTTCGCCGACTTGTCCGGCTACGCGCTAATTTCGGAAAAGAGGCGGCGCTTGATGCTGCCGAGCAGCGTGAGCTTGCGCTTTCTCGGCGGAATGTCGCGGATCGCCCGCTGCAGCGCGAACACGCTTTGCGGCCGTTCCAGCGGATCGAGACGCAAGCACCAGTCGATCACTTCGAGCAGGTTGTCGGAATATTGACCCGACCAAATACGCTTGGCTGGAACGAGATGATCTTCCTGAACGCGTGCATCCGCCGCCTGCGGGGCAAACGCCGCGAGGCAAGCGAACATCGATGCGCCGGTGCCGTAGACGTCGGTCCACGGTCCCAGCCGATCGGGATCGCGATACTGCTCCGGCGCAGCGAACCCCGGCGTATACATTGGGGCGAGCTTCGGCCGATTGCTGGTAAGCGTCTGGCGGGCCGCGCCGAAGTCGAGCAGCACCGGGCTGCCGTCGGTGCGCAAATAGATGTTGGCCGGCTTGATGTCGAGATGCAACAGCTTGTGTGTATGAACTTCGCGCAAGCCGTTCAGCAAATGCATGAAGACGTGGCGGACGAAGCGCTCGGACATCTGGTCCTGCCGCATCTGAATTTGCTGTTGCAACGTGCGGCCGCGCTCGTAGCGCATCACCATGTACACCGTTTCGTTGGCGCGAAAGAAGTTAAGCACGCGGACGACATTCGGGTGGTTGATCTTCGCCAGCGCCCTTCCCTCTTCGAAAAAGCACTTCATCCCATAACGAAACGATGTGAGATTCTCGACCGATGTTGCGCGAACGATGTCGCCTTCGGTGCGAAGGACTAGCGACGATGGCAGGTATTCCTTGATCGCCACCGGCGCCCCGGTCTCGTCGAACGCGCGATAGACGATCGAAAAACCACCGCGGCTGATCTGCCGATCGATGCGGTAGTTCAGCAGCTGGTAGCCGCCGGGGAGGGCCTGGTTGGGAGCGGGCATTGCTGTGTTTGCAGGCGGAGCCTAAAGCGACTCCATTATCGGCTTGGTGCTCGCAATTCGCGTGCCAAATCCACGCTTTCGCCTTGCATGAGGCGCCGATAACGCATACATTCTCCCGATGCCGCGCGCCAAAGTAAAGCCGGAAATCCTGCAAAAAGCGGCGCAAAGAAGCGAAACACGCCAATGATCGTCAGCATGACGGGCTTTGCCGCCGTCGCGGCCGAGCTGCCGGGGCTGTCGTTGGCGGTCGAATTGCGCTCGGTTAATCATCGCTATCTCGACATTACGCTCAAGCTGCCCGACGAATTGCGTTCGCTCGAGCCCGTTTTGCGCGAGCAACTCGCCGCAGAGGTGAAACGCGGCAAAGTCGAATGCCGCGTTGCGCTCAATCGCATCGCCGCGAGCGCGGCGCAAGTCGCCATCGATCAAACGCGCGTGCGAGGGCTCGCTCAAGCCGCTGCTGAAATTCGGCAGCTTGTGCCCATCGCGGTGCCGCTCTCGACTGCTGAAATCCTGCGCTGGCCCGGCGTACTGGTCGAACCGTCGGTTCCTCCCGAGGCGCTGGCGGAAGCGTTGCAGCGCTTGATCGCCCAAGGGTTAGTCGAGCTCGCCGCCGCGCGTGCGCGAGAAGGCGCCAAATTGCAAGCATTGCTCGTGGCGCGGTGCGCCGACATCGAGGCGCAGATCGCGCGGGTCGCGCCGCGGATACCCGCGCTGCATTCGGCCTTCGTCGAGAAGCTCGGGACGCGGCTCAAGGAAGCCGGCCTCGACGCGAACGACGACCGCTTGAAGCAGGAGCTCGCGCTCTTCGCGACCAAGATCGACATCGCGGAGGAGGTTGCGCGGCTTTCGACTCACGTCACCGAGGTGCGGCGGGTGTTGGCGCAAGGCGGGAGTGCGGGCAAGCGTCTGGATTTTCTGGCCCAGGAGCTGCATCGCGAGGCGAACACGCTGGGGTCCAAGTCCGTCGACGCCGAGCTGTCGCAAGCGTCGCTCGAGCTCAAAGTGCTGATCGAGCAGATGCGCGAGCAAGTGCAAAACATTGAGTAGACGGCCATCGGGAGCATCGGATGACCGTCATCGCCACACATCCCCCACCGGCGTCGGGCTGCCTCTTTGTTCTCGCGGCACCCTCGGGCGGCGGAAAGACGAGTCTGGTACGCGAGCTGTTGATCCGGGAACCCGGCATCCGGCTTTCGGTCTCCTATACGACGCGCCCGCCACGGCCGGGCGAGCAGAACGGCGTCCATTACCACTTCGTCGACGAGGCGAAGTTCGAGGCGCTCAACCAAGCCGGCGAGTTTCTCGAACACGCGTATGTCCATGGCAACTGGTACGCAACATCGGCCACGTGGCTCAAACAGCAGATTGCCGAGGGCCACGACGTCCTGCTCGAGATCGACTGGCA
>DASPYC010000084.1:0-2499 GCA_035636955.1 Casimicrobiaceae bacterium | reverse complement strand
GGCGAAACGATCGAGGACTGCATTCGGCGCGAGGTAAAGGAGGAAGTCGGCATCGACGTCGACGGCATCACCTATTTCGCGAGCCAGTCATGGGCGTTTCCGCATTCGTTGATGATCGCCTTCACCGCCGAATATGCCGGCGGCGACCTTCGCCCAGACGGCCGCGAGATCGCGGAGGTGCGCTGGTTCGCGCCCGATGCGTTGCCGGACATGCCGCCGTCGTTATCGATCGCGCGACGGCTGATCGACGCGACGGCCGCACGATTGCGCGAAGGCTGACCAGTCGTTGCGCTAGAATGCACCGCTCTCGGTTCGCCTTTCGCCAGGTATCGATTGATTTCATTCCCCATCATCTACCGGCATGCCGCGATCATCGTGGCGACGATTGCGCTCGCGGGTACGGTTAACGTCGCGCGTGGCGCGGAATCCGGTCCCGCGCCGACCGCAAGCGCAACGCCGGAGATCTCCGAAGCGGCACGCAAAGCCTATGCGGAGTCGATGCGTCAAGCGCGCGAGCTGTTGACGCAAAAAAAATACGATGACGCGATCGCCAAGCTCGATCAGCTTGCCTCCGAGCGTCCGCGCGAGCCGCAAGCGCGGTTCTTGAAGGCGGTCGCGCTGACCGATCAAAAGAAGTCGGACGCAGCCATCGCCGCTTACCGCACGCTGGTCGCCGATTTTCCGGAGATGCCCGAGCCCCACAACAATCTGGCCGTGCTCTATGCGCAAAAAGGCGAGCTCGCGCTCGCGCGGGACGAATTACTCCTCGCCGTCGCGACCGCGCCCGACTACGCGTTAGCGCATGAAAACCTAGGCGACGTCTACGCGCAGCTCGCGGCCGAGCAATACGACCGCGCGGCGAGTATCGACAAAAGGAACAAGACCGCGGGCGCCAAGCTCAAGACCGTTCGCGACGCTATCCAGACCGCGCCCTAGGCGCGTTGCTCAATCGTTCTTTCGCTTCGACAAGGAGTGTGCAATCCATGTTTCACCATCTTCTGACGCTCACCGCAATTGCGATCGCCCTCGCAAGTGGTTCCGTATTGGCCGCCAATCCACAAGTCGAGCTCGACACGACCGCCGGCAAGATCACGCTCGAGCTCTATCCTGAAGCCGCTCCGAAGACCGTCGAGAACTTCCTCGCCTACGTGAAAGGCAAACAGTACGACGGCACGCAATTTCATCGCGTGATCGACGGCTTCATGATTCAGGGCGGTGGCTTCACAGCCGACTTCTCACCGAAACCGACGCGGCCGCCGATCGTCAACGAGGCCGAGATGAGCAGCAAGGCCGGCCTCAAGAACGGACCCGGAACGATTGCGATGGCGCGCACGTCCGATCCGAACTCCGCGACCAATCAGTTTTTCATCAACGTCAACGACAATTCTCGGCTCAACTTCCGTAGCCCTGATCCGACCGGCATCGGCTATACGGTGTTCGGCAAAGTCGTCACCGGAATGGACGTCGTCAACAAGATCGCGAAAGCGCCGAAGGGCGGCGGGAAGCCGGTTCCGCCCGGAACGCCGATGGATCCGCGAGACGTGCCGACGGAGCCGATCGTCATCACATCCGCAAAAATCATCGATTCAGCGAAGTGAGGAATACGATGAGTCAAGTGATCCTGCATACCAACCACGGCGACATTACGCTCGCACTCGACGAGAACGCGCCTGCAACGGTCGCCAACTTCCTTCAGTACGTTCGCGACGGCCATTACGACAACACGGTGTTTCATCGCGTTATCGACGGTTTCATGATCCAGGGCGGCGGTTTTGCACCGGGTCTGCGGCAGAAGGCCGTGCGAGCGCCGGTCGCCAACGAAGCGACGAACGGACTCAAGAACACGCGCTATTCGGTCGCGATGGCGCGAACGTCGGAACCGCACTCGGCGACGGCGCAGTTCTTCATCAATGTCGCCGACAACGCGTCTCTCGATCACAAGGGGCCGAGTGCACAAGGGTGGGGCTATTGCGTGTTCGGGCGCGTCGTCGCGGGTACCGACGTCGTCGACAAGATCAAAGGTGTCCCGACCGCCAACGCCGGCATGCATCAGAACGTTCCGCGCGACGATGTCGTCATCACCCGGGCTGAGGAGCTGCCGGCGTAGCGCTCCAGCATTTTGCGACGCTTGCGCAGCAGCCGACGATGAAGCCGGCGCTCGTACTCTCCGACCTGCATCTGTCCGCGACACGTCCAGCGGCGGTCGACGCGTTCCATGCATTCGCGCGAGGACCCGCGAAGCAAGCGTCGTCGGTCTACATTCTCGGCGATTTATTCGATTGGTGGCTGGGCGACGATCAACTTGCCGATCCGCTCGCCGCATCGGTTGCCGCATCGATTCGTTCGATCAGCGATTCCGGTGTGCCCGTTTTCTTTGCGCGCGGCAATCGCGATTTTCTCCTGGGCGAGCGGTTCGAGCAAGCGACCGGTGCGCGTCTGTTGCCCGAGCGGCATCTCGTCGCGTTGGCCGGCATCCCGACGTTGCTCTTGCACGGCGAC
>DASPYC010000083.1:0-3411 GCA_035636955.1 Casimicrobiaceae bacterium | reverse complement strand
CAGAACGCGGCCGCCCAAAAACAGGAGTGCAAACTCGTCGCCCTGCACAGCGCATCCGACTCGCTGCGGCTGCAGAATCAGAAGGGGCGCGACGGCGACGCGATGGAGCAAACCGAGGGCAGCCTCGATATCGGCCACGTGAACTTGAACCCGCCAAGGGGTCTGCGCTCGACGCTTCCGCCGCTTGAACGGACGACGAGCCAACTGCAGCGCGACTGCTAACAAATCGCTCGACCGGTCCGAAATCAACTCAACAAAGGCGGCGCAGTGCGCCGCCTTCTTTTTGTCTTCGCTACTCCGCTGCCGTCGCCGGCAGCGTGCGGTGGCTGCGAAACGGTGAAGTCGTCATCGCGCCGATTGCCAGCGCAAGACCCAATGCGCCGACGACGAGCAGCGTCGCGCGAAGGCCGATTCCTGTCGCCAGCGAGCCGCCGATCAGCGATCCGAGCGGCGCAGCCGCGACCGTGCAAAAGCGCATCGTCGCCGTCATGCGTCCGAGCAGACGGTCCGGCGTGATCGCCTGGCGGAGCGCGAGATAGTTGATGCCGTAGAGCACCGCGCCGAAGTCGAACACCAGCATCGCGAGCCCGAGCGCGAGAGTCGCCGCCCAAGGCGGGCCGGACACGAGCCCGAACGCTTGCCATCCGAAAGCCGTCAACAGCAAGCCGTACACGATGATCGATCCGACGCCGAAGCGGTTCGACAAACGCTCCGCGTTCGCGGCAGCGATCACGCAACCAACGCCGCCGAACATGTAAGCCACGCCGATCGCGCCTGCTGAGAGTCCCAGGTCACGCGTTGCGAACAGGATCAAAACGGCGATCTGCATGTGGTGGAGCACTTGCCACAATCCCGCCACCAATGCCAACGCGAACAGCGTCCGGCTGCGCCAGACGAGCAGCAGGCCTTCGTGGATCTCTGCCCACACCGACCCTCGATGAGTCGTATGGATCACGTCGTTGCGCGCTTCCACGCGGCGCAGCATCAACGCCGAGGCGAAAAACGTCAGCGCGTCGAGCACGATCGCAAAGGGAGCGGTCACGGCCTGAATCAGCAATCCCGCAATGCCGGGACCGACGAGGGCCGACGACGTTTCGCCGAGCGTGATCTTCGCGTTCGCCTCGACCAGCCGCTTTCGCCCTGCCATCTGGGCGAGCAACACCTGGTACGCGGCGCCGCCGACGACGTTCTGCACGCCGCACAAGAATCCGACAACGTAGAGAATCTCGATCGATAAGACATGCGTGAATGCCGCGGCGGGGATCGCGAGCAGAGCGATGCCGCGTCCGAGGTCGGCCGCGATGACGATCGGCAGCTTGCGCACGCGGTCGAGCAGCACGCCGGCATGCAATGACACGAGCGCGAACGGAAGCGTTTCGAGCGCGACCAGCACGCCCATCTGGAACGGCGTCGCCTGCAGCAAAAGCGCCGCGGTCAATGGCAACGCAAGGTTCGTGATCTGTGCGCCGAACGCCGTGATCGTGAGCGACGTCCACAGCCGGCGGAAATCCGGCGATCGCCACAGACCTTGGAACGTGCGATTCAACCAACGCTGCACGGATTGCATGATCACACCTGTCGGCGCGCCCGTTCATCAAGTGCGCGCAAAAAAACGGCTGCTACAGGCGGGAAACGGAAACTGCGGAGAGCTGCGCCGTTGAATCCGGTTCCCGCCGCCAAATGCCCGGCGGGTACGCGGCCGGGCGCTAGTGGTCGGTACTAATGTGCGCGAAGACGATGCCGGGCGGCTCGAATGCGCGAGGTCGCGACATCACGCCGCACAGCCCCGCGCGTGCAAACGCCGGCATTGCCGGTGCGCACAGGTGGAGATGGGGATTCATGATTGTCCGCGAGAGTTGAGTCGGGTTTGCATCGATTGTACGCTGCGATGCTCGGCCGCGTGAAGCGCAACGCAGGCCGCATAGCATGCGATCTGCACCGTTTGTCGCGTCGGCGCCACAGTTCAGCGCTTGCTTCGCGAACGTCCCACGACGTCGACGTCGTAGTATTTCCACGCGTGCTCGTGGTAGATGTGCTTCTTGTACCCGCGCACCCACGGCGCGACGAGCGTATTCTCGACCGTGTAGATGCCAAGCTCCCACGGATTGTAGGCAGCCACCAGCTCGGACATCTTGCGATAAAGCGCGTTGCGCTCCGCGCCATCGGGCAATGTACGCGACTTGCGATACAGCGCGTCGTATTCGGGCACCGCGAAGCGCGCGTAGTTCGACTGCCCGATATTGCCGCCATAGAGCAGTTGCGCGAACGCGTCGCCCTCGCCGTAATTGGTGATCCAGCCGATCCGCATCATCTGCAATTTTCCGGCACGCCCCATCTTCAGGAGATCGGGAAATTTCTGATGGGTGAATTCGATCCGGATCCCGAGCGCCGCCATGCTCCGCTGCCAGAGCTCATCGAATTGACGGTCGCGCTCCGACGTTGCCGACGCCATCGTCAGCACGAGCGGCTTGCCATCCGGCTGCTCGCGCCATCCGTCGCCATTGCGATCGACGTAGCCGAATTTGTCGAGCAGCGCTTTCGCCGCCGTGGGATCGTGGCCGACGCGAACGTTCCATCCGTCGTCATGTCCGGGTAAGTTCGGCGGTATCGGCTGCGTCGCCGGATACGCCTGTCCTTTGTAGATCGTGCGAATCAACGCTGGTGTATCGAACCCCATGACGATTGCGCGCCGAAGCGCGATCTTGTCCTTGGTGTAGCTGCCGACTACGGGATCATCAATGTTGAAGTACGTGTAGTTCAGCGCCGGCAATGTCGCGCGGGTCAGCGTCACGCCGCGTTGCGTGTAGTCGGGACGCAGCTTGTTTCCGGCATCGAGCACGGTGTCGACGAGATCGGACGGCACGTTCACGTAATCGAGCTCCCCGGCATTGAACGACAACAATCGCGGATTCGACTCCTCGATGATCGCCACCTCGATGCGGCCGATTTGCGGGAGGCGCTTGCCTTTCATCAACGCAATGAGATCGCGGTCATTGGATTCGCCGCTAGCCGGAAAATGGTCTTCGCGATAGCCGGGATTCGCTTCGAGCACAATCCGCTGCCCTCGCCGCCATTCTTTCAAGACATAAGGCCCGGTGCCGACCGGATGCGCCATGACCCAGCCGCTTTCGTCGCCGTAGGCATCGACCACTTCGCGTGCGACTGCGGCCATCGCGCCATGCGAAAGATAACTACGAAGAATGTAGTCGGCTTCCTTGAGCTTGATGCGGATCGTATGGGCGTCGAGCGCTTGCAATCCCTCGAGCGGCGCGTCGTAATCGAATTTTCCTGACGTGCGCGCTGCATCGATCAGCGTGTCGACGCCGACGATCTTGCGCTCCAGAATCCACGCGAACGGCGAACGCATCCGCGGATCGATCAGCCGTTTCCATGAATAGACGAAGTCGGCGG
>DASPYC010000082.1:0-4000 GCA_035636955.1 Casimicrobiaceae bacterium | reverse complement strand
TCCCAGCACTTCACTTAACTGCGCGAGCGTATAGCGATGCTCTTGAACATGGACAGCAGGTTCGCGGCATTCGCTGGTTACGTAGAAATCCCGCGATGCCTCGTTCAACTTGCCTTGACGATGCAGCGCCGTCCCCAAGTTGGTGTGCGCATCGGCAGAGTCACTCTTGTGCGCCAGCGCCCGGCGGTAGCAATCGATTGCTTCATCGAGTTTGCCTTGCGCCTGAAACGCGTTGCCGCGGTCGTATTCAAGCTGCGCGTTGCGGCCGGTCTTGTTCATCGACGCGGGGTCGGACAGCGAAACCCGATCAACGTTCGGGCAGCGGAATGAACTCGTTGTCGCCGGGCACCCCCCCGTATTGTTGCGCGCGCCACTTCTCTTTGGCAGTTTCAATCCGCTCACGCGAGCTCGCGACGAAGTTCCACCAGATGAAGCGATCGCCGTCCGGTCTTGCGCCGCCGACCAGCATGATGATCGCCGCGGTTTGCGCCGTTACGCGGACCGAGCCGCGAGGCGCGAGCACCGCCATATGCGTTTCGGGGACCAGAATTCCATCGACGTCGATCGCGCCGGCAACGGTGTAGACCGCTCGCTCTTCGTGCTCGGCGGGTATATCGAGTGTTGCGCTGGCAGGCAGTTCGACCGATGCATAGAGCGTATCCGACGTCGTCGGCGTCGGTGCGCGATGACCGAACGCGTGACCCGCGACGACCACCACGCGCGCGCCGTCCCTGTCGATTCGCGGCAATGTCGCGCCGGGCACGTGTGTGAACGATGGAGCCGCGTCCTCGAGGTCGAGCGGCAGCGCTACCCATGTCTGCAGACCGTGCATGCGGATTCCCGTTGCGCGATCTCCGGGCGCGCTGCGTTCGGAATGCACGATGCCACGTCCGGCCGTCATCCAGTTGACGTCGCCCGGCGTGATCCTCTGGACGCTCCCTAGGCTATCGCGGTGCATCAGGGCGCCGTCGAACAGGTAGGTCACGGTGGCGAGGCCGATGTGCGGATGCGGGCGCACGTCGACGCCGTTTCCAGGCGCCATGTCGACCGGTCCGAAGTGATCGAAGAAGATGAACGGTCCGACTGTTTGATGGGAGACCGCCGGCAAGAGGCGCCTGACAGCGAATCCGCCGAGGTCGCGCAAATGCGGCCGCAGAATCGTGATCGTCGAAGACAAGTTTTCCACCAAGAGAGTTTACTTTACCCGCATAAGGCCCGCCGACCCGCGAAATACCGCCGTTGGCCGCCGCGGCGTGGCGGGAGGATAATTGGCGTCACCCGTCGGTTGTTTCCTTCTTGAATAGGGACGTCGCCATGACGACGATCTACGACTTCACCGTCGCCGACATTCACGGCAAGCCCGTCAAGCTCGACCGCTACAAGGACAAGGTGCTGCTCGTCGTCAACACCGCAAGCGAATGCGGCTTCACCCCGCAGTACAAAGGACTCGAGGCGCTCTACGAGAAATACCGCCAACAAGGCCTTGAAGTGCTCGGCTTTCCATGCAACCAGTTCGGCAAGCAGGAGCCGGGCACGGAAGCGGAGATCGAAAAGTTCTGCGAAGTGAACTACGGGGTGACGTTCCCGTTGTTTGCCAAACTCGACGTCAACGGCGACAACGCCGCACCGATCTATCGCTACCTGAAGTCCGCGAAGCCCGGATTGCTCGGGACCGAGGCGATCAAGTGGAATTTCACCAAGTTTCTCGTCGACCGCGGCGGCAAGGTCATCGCGCGTTTTGCGCCGAACGATACGCCGGAATCTATTACAGCCGACATCGAGAAGGCGTTGTGATCGCCCGAATCATCGCGACGTTCGCATTGTGTGCAGCGCTTGCGCCTTTCAGCGCATCCGCGCAACCGGAGTCGGGCAAGGTGCTGCGCGTCGCATTTCCGATCGCCGAAACGGGATTCGACCCGCAGGCGGGTGGCGACGCATATTCGAACTATGTGAGCAGGGCGATCTTCGATCCACTCTACAAATACGAGTACCTGACACGGCCCTACAAGCTTGTTACGAACACTGCGGCAGCGCTTCCCGAGATCTCGCCGGACGGCAAGACGTGGACGATTCGCGTCCGTCCCGGCATCTATTTCGCCGACGATCCCGCGTTCAAAGGACAGCGCCGCGAGTTGATCGCCCAGGATTACATCTTCGGGATCAAGCGTCTGCTCGATCCGAAGATGCGGTCCAATTTTCTGCAAATCGTCGAGGGCCGGTTCGTCGGCGCCGACGCAGTCGTCGCGAAAGCAAGCGAGAGCGGCCGCTTCGACTACGACGCGCCGATCGAAGGTCTGCAAGCGATTGATCGCTATACGCTGCGATTCAAGCTCAACTTTCCCGATTACGAGCTGCTCGCCAATTTGACGACGGTCCCGACAGCGCCTGTCGCGCGAGAAGTCGTTCAAGCCTATGGCGATGCGAGTGGATGGGTGATGGCCAACCCGGTGGGTACCGGCCCTTATCGGCTCAAGGATTGGCGGCGCGCGCAACGAATCGTTCTCGAGGCGAGTCCGAGTTTTCGTGACGAGCGCTATCCCCAATCTGCTGCGGCCGAGCCCGCGTCCACCAAGAGTCTTGCAGGGCGCAAGCTGCCGCTGGTGAACCGAATCGAGATCAGCATCATCGAGGAATCGAATCCGCGGCTGCTCGCATTTATGCAGAAACAGCTCGATTTCCTCGCCGTTCCGAACGAGCTGATCTCCAACGTCACGACGACGGATGGGAAGTTGAAGCCCGAGCTCGCGCAGCAAGGCGTCACGCTTCAGCGCGATGTGCAGCCGGCGATCAACTATATGTACTTCAACATGGAAGATCCGGTGGTCGGTGGTTACACGCCCGACAAAATCGCGTTGCGCCGCGCGATCGCAATGGGTTACGACTCCGATGAAGAGATCCGAGTGATCCGCCAGGGACAGGGCCTGCCGATGACGCAGATCGTGCCGCCGAACATGTCGGGTCATGATCCGACGTTCAACCTTCGCACACGTCTCGACATTCGCGGGGCGAAGGCGCTGCTCGACAAATTCGGCTACAAGGACCGCGACGGCGATGGCTTCAGGGAGCTTCCCGACGGTCGTTCACTCACGATCAAGATGGCGTCGCCGCCCGCGGCCATCGACCGGCAAATTGACGAGCTGTGGCAGCGAAGCATGAACGCGATCGGCATCCGGATCGAGTTCGTCAAGCAAAAATGGCCGGACCTGCTGAAGATGGCACGGCTCGGCCAGCTTCAGGCATGGCGGCTTGGCAATATCAACACGACGCCGGAGGGGTTCGGATTTCACGGACTGCTCTACAGTCGCAATGCCGGGTTCTCCAACGTCGCGCGGTTCAGCCTGCCCGAATATGACCGGCTCTACGAGAAGGCGCGCGCGATGCCGGATTCGCCGGAGCGGACAAAGTTGCTGCGCAAGATGTCGGAAGTCGTCGCGGCGTACACGCCCTGGGTCTTTCTGGCGTTTCGTATCGAGAACGTCATCGTGCAGCCATGGGTGATCGGCTACAAGTACAACCCAACTTACCAGTTTCCGTTTCCGTATCTCGACGTCGACAATTCGCGCCGCGTGCTCGCGGCCAAATAGCAATGAAAAGCGGGTCCCTCGGCTTCGCCTCGGGATGACCTCGATCGACTGGCGGCGCGTCGCCGGGTTCATTGTTCTCTCCGGTGCGCTGTGCGCAGCGGCAACGGCGCAGACCAAGCCGACGTGGGCAGATCCCGCGAAAACGCTGCGCGTCGCGTTTCCCGTCGCCGAAACCGGCTTCGATCCGCAAGCGACGTCGGAGCTCTATTCGAATCACATCGAGCGCGCGATCTTCGACACGCTGTACGTGTTCGACTACCTTGCGCGTCCATACAAGCTCATCACGTCCGCCGCGGCAGCGATGCCCGAAATCGCCGATGGCGGTCGCACGTGGACGATTCGCGTACGGCCCGGCATCTATTTCACCGACGATCCTGCGTTCAAGGGGAAGAAGCGCGAGTTGACCGCCGCCGACT
>DASPYC010000081.1:0-27069 GCA_035636955.1 Casimicrobiaceae bacterium | reverse complement strand
GGCTTATCTGGAAGGAGAGCGCCTATGAACCGTCGTGGATTTGTCTGCGTGCTGGCCGCCGTCGTTCCCTTAATCGGTTTGTCGCACGCGAACGCGCAAGACAAGTACATCGTCGTCGCGTCGACGACGTCGACCGAGCAGTCCGGTCTCTTTGCACGTCTGTTGCCGGCGTTCGAGCGCGATACCGGCATCAAGGTTCGCGTCGTCGCCGTGGGCACGGGCCAGGCGCTCGACATCGGCCGACGCGGCGATGCCGACGTGGTATTCGTCCACGACCGTGCGGCCGAGGACAAATTCATGGCCGAAGGCGAGGGCGTGCGCCGCTATCCGGTGATGTACAACGATTTCGTTTTGATCGGTCCGAAGAGCGATCCCGCGAAGGTCGCCGGCGGCAAGGAAATTCTCGATGCATTGCGTAAAATCGAAGCCGCGAAAACGCCGTTCGTCTCGCGTGGCGATCGCAGCGGTACACACGCAGCGGAACTCCGGTATTGGAAGGACGCGGGCGTCGACCTCGATAAGGTGAAAGGTCCGTGGTATCGCGACACAGGATCCGGCATGGGTCCCGCATTGAACACGGCGGCCGCGATGAATGCGTACATTCTGGCCGACCGCGGAACCTGGCTTGCGTTTGCGAATCGAGCCGATCTGACCGTTCTCGTCGAGGACGATCGCAAGTTGTTCAACCAGTACGGCGTGATGCTGGTGAATCTGCAAAAGCATCCCAACATCAGACGCGAGCTCGGGCAGCAGTTCGTCGATTGGCTGATTTCGTCGAAAGGCCAGGAAACGATTGCCGCGTACCGCATCAACGGCCAGCAGTTGTTCTTTCCGAATGCCGGAACAGACTCGTGATTGCGGTCCGCTGGCTGGCTTTCGATCCGCCGTGAAGCGGGCGTCATCGGCCGCCTTTGTTTCGTTCGCATCGTGCGTCATTGCGCTCGCGGCGCGGGGACAAACCCTGATCACCGATGCCACCGGCCGTAGCATCGACATCGGGTCGACGTCCGCCACCTATGCAACGCTCGCCGAGCGGATCGAGCAACAGACCGGCATTCCTTATTTGCTGTTTGATGGAACGCTTGCCGATACACCGCGTTTGCTGCGCGAGGTCGGATATGCAATCGGCGCGTTGGACGCGGGCGAGATGCTCGCACGCGACGCCGAATCGCAATTGCGTGAAATCGCTGAGCCGTTCGGTTGGTTCGACGTGCCGCCGTCGCTCAACCGGCTGCTGGGCGTCCAGTGGCTCGCGCGTATCCTGCATCCAAAGCTTTTCCCCGAGCCCCTCGGTCCGCGCATCAAGGCGTTTCATCGGCTGTATTATCATCGCGAGCCCACCGACAGCCAGGTTCGCGCGTTGCTGGAGATCGCAGGCGTTTCGCAATGAGCTCGGCCGTAGGGCCGTCCCCGCAAAGGACGTCGGTTGTGCTTGTCGGCGCAGTTTGCGGATTGATTGTCCTCGCGTTGATCGCGTTGGGCTCCGGCCGCTATCCGATCGGACCCGCGGAAGTCGCCTGGGTGATCTGGAGACGATTGAGCGGGAACGGTGAAGGGGGCACGGCGGACGCTGTCGTTTGGCAAATCCGCATGCCGCGCGTCGCCGTGGCGGCACTCGTTGGCGCGGCGCTCGCTGCCGCGGGCACTGCCTATCAGCACTTGTTTCGCAACCCGCTGGTGGCGCCGGATACGCTCGGCGTGTCGTCGGGCGCTGCGCTTGGCGCCGTGCTGGGCATTTTTCTCGGCGCCGGCTTTCTCGCGATCGAGGGTGCAGCGTTTGTCGGGGGACTCGCTGCGGTCGGCGTCGTCATGCTGATCGCCTCGCGTCTGACTGCGCATGATCCGCTGGTGACGCTTATTCTTACCGGCGTCGTCGTCGCAAGCTTGCTCGGTGCTGCGATTTCACTGCTGAAATATCTCGCCGATCCATACAACCAGCTGCCGGCGATCACGTTCTGGTTGATGGGAAGCTTCGCGTCTGCTTCTGCGCACGAATTCATGAGTCTTTTGCCCGCGGTCGCCGTATCGCTTTTCGTTCTGGTCGCGCTCGCTTGGCGGATCAACTTGCTAGCTCTTCCGGAAGACGAAGCGCGAGCGCTCGGCGTGCATACGGGATATCTTCGCGTAACCGTCATCGCGGCCGCGACGCTTGCTACGGGTGCCAGTGTCGCTGTATCGGGCATCATCGGCTGGGTAGGCCTCGTCGTTCCACACATGGCCCGCCTGCTCGTGGGGCCCGAATTCTCGCGTCTGTTGCCGGCCTCCACAATTTTCGGCGCCATTTTTCTGCTGGCGATCGACACGATTGCGCGTAGCCTGGCGCCGATCGAAGTGCCGCCGGGCATTCTCACGGCGATCGTCGGCACGCCGGTCTTCATCGTCCTGCTGGCGCGTGCCCGCCGGATTTATTGACGATGCTCGATGTTCGCAATCTGGCTTTCGGCTTCGGTGCGCGACGCGTCGGCACCGATGTCACGTTCACGCTTTCGAAGGGCGAAACGCTTGCGGTGCTGGGCGGCAACGGCGCCGGCAAGACAACGCTGTTTCGCACGCTCCTCGGCTTGTTGCCGCCGCAGGCCGGCGAGATTCGAGTCGAAGGCGAGCCGCTCGACGCGCTGGCTCCAAACGAGCGCGCGCGGCGCCTCGCGTATGTGCCGCAGCAACACGTGCCGTCGTTCGGGTTCAGCGTCGAGGAGATCGTGCTGATGGGACGTGCATCACGGCTCTCAACGTTCGCGCGTCCCGGAACAGCGGATCGTGCGGCGGCCGCCGAGGCGTTAGCGCGGCTGGGGATTGCTGCGCTTGCGCCGCGGCCGATCACGGAGCTCTCAGGAGGCGAGCGCCAGCTCGTGCTGGTGGCGCGCGCTTTGGCACAGCAAGCGCCCGTGCTGATTCTCGATGAGCCGACGGCGAGCCTTGATTTCGGCAATCGTGCCCGCGTGCTCGCCGAAATCGACCGGCTGCGCGGTGGCGGCTTGACGATCGTGTTCTCTACGCACGAGCCCGATCAAGCGCTCGCACATGCCGACCGCGCATTGCTGCTCGCCGACGGCCGACCGCTCGCGCTCGATGCCGTCTCGCGCGCACTCACCGCGGAAAATGTAGAGCGGCTCTATCGCGTTCGCGTGCGCAGCGTCGAGGCGGGTGCGAATCGACGTGTGTTTCTTCCCGAATAAGCGATCGCTATTCCGGCCGTATCGCGGCGGCCACCGCGATCCCGATCGTCGCTCATGGGAGGTTCTCGCGCCTGATGAAGTCAGGCGTTGAACACCACGTGGCCTGTGTTGGCGACATCGTAGCCGCGCAACGCTCGCGCTTGTGCTGCAAATTCTGCCGAGCGCGCAAACGCGAGCAGCGCCTGCAGCGGCGGTTCGAACACATCGCGGCGACGAATCACGAGGTCCATGCGCTCGACGGCGAGTGGAATGAACGCGAGCCCGTGGGCGTGGGCAGCCGCTTCGATGCCGAGGCCCGCATCGGCGCGTCCGTCCGCGACAGCGGCGGCGAGATCCGTCTCGGCGTGCGCCACGCGCGGCAACCATCCGATATCGTCGGCTGCAAGGCTGGCTTCGGCAAGCAGATGCTCGAGCAATCGGTAGCTGCCCGCGTCGGATTGCCGTGGCGCGACTGTCGCGCGCTTCTTGCGCAGATCGTCGAGCACACGGATTCGCAGCGGATTCCCGCGTGCGAGGAGCAGTCCTTGCGTGCGACGCGCCCATTCGAGCACGACGATGTCGGCGTCGGAAAGCGTGGAGCGCACGAGCGGCACGTTGTCTTCGCCGGTTGCCTTGTCGCGCCAATGGATCGCCGCTACCGTCGCCTTGCCGCGCGCCAGGCGCTCGATGCCGGCTCGGCTGCCGCAGGCAAGAACGGCGAGCCCGCTTGCCGATGCACGCGCCGCCCACTCGAGCAGCGGGTCGTGGCTTCCCGCGATGATTGGCGGCCGTTCCGTCGCTGTCGAACTTCCCGATTTCGCCGCGAGCCACGCGTCGATCTGCCGCCGCGGAAACAGCAGCTTGCCGGTGGCGCGCACATGCGGGATGGCGTGCCGGCGCGCGAGATCGTAGACGCGACGTTCTTTCAAGCGCAGATACGCCGCCACTTCGCGTGTATCCATCATCTCCGCCGAGGGCGTTGATGCTGCCACAGTGGATTTCACCTTTCGAGAAGCTGTTTTCGGCACGCTTCAATTCTCGCATGGCCACTGCACGATCCGATGATCGCGCGGGCTATACTGGCAAATAGGAGTGAGCACGCATGATGTCGTCTGATGAGGCGCCACGGTCGCTTGAGCCCGGAATCGTCACAGATCTCCGCGATCGTTTGACCTATGGCGGATATTTGCAGCTGGATCGTCTGTTGTCGGCGCAGCAACCGTTGTCCGCGCTCGGTGGTGCCACTGCACGGCACGACGAGATGCTGTTCATCATCCAGCACCAGGTTGCCGAGCTGTGGATGAAGCTCATGATCCACGAGCTCAAGGCGGCCCGCGATTTCGTGCGCGCCGATGCGCTCGAGCCGAGCTTCAAGATCCTCGCACGCGTCAAGCTCATCCAAAAGCAGTTGTTCGAGCAGTGGGCCGTGCTCGAAACGTTGACGCCGTCCGAGTACGAAGGATTTCGTCCGGCGCTCGGCGCGTCGTCGGGATTCCAATCGGCCCAATATCGCGCAATCGAGTTTCTGCTCGGCAACAAGAGCGCGGCGATGCTCGACGTGTTTCGGCACGATCCGTTGGCACTCGCTGAACTGGAAGCGTTACTGATCGCGCCCTCGCTCTACGACGAATTCCTCCACCATCTCGCAAGACGTGGACTGCCGGTGCCAACCTCTTGTCTCGATCGCGATGTCACCGAGCCGTACGTCCGTCACCGCGACCTCGTCCCGGTGTTCAAGACGATCTACGCCGATCCGCGCCACTGGTGGGACGCCTACGACATGTGCGAAAAGCTGGTCGATGTCGAGGAAGCGTTCCAGCTGTGGCGCTTTCGCCACATGAAAACCGTCGAACGCATCATCGGTCACAAGACAGGCACCGGCGGTTCATCCGGCGTTGCGTTTTTGAAACGCGCGCTCGAGCATTCTTTCTTTCCCGAGCTGATCGATGTGCGGACCGAGATCGGGACGGAACCCATCCTCACATGAATGTGCGGGCGGCAAGTGCCGAGCGAATCGACGCCGCAATCGCGGCGCTCGGCTCCGGACCGCTGACAGAAAAGGATTTGCAGCGGCACGTTGCGCCGCTGTTCTCTCGTCATAAGCTCGCGTACGGCGATCGCATCTATCTCGCCAATCATTCGCTAGGCCGACCCCTGGATGCAACCGAGGACGACATTCGCGAGGGTCTCTCGCTCTGGTATGCGGAGTTGGGCGGCGCGTGGGATCGCTGGAACGCCGAGATCGACGCGTATCGCACTCGGCTGGCGACGTTGCTTGGTGCGCCGCGGCCCGATTCGATTGTCCCCAAAACCAGCGCCGGTCAGGGCCTGCGCGGCGTGCTCAATACCTGCGACAATGTGGCGCGCGTCGTGGCAACGCGGGGCGAATTCGATTCGCTCGACGTGATCCTGCGCGAATACGCGCGGCGCGGCCGTATCACGCTTACCTTTGTCGAGCCGCGTGACGATGGCCGGTTCGATACGAGGGAGATCATCAGCGCGATTAACAAGCCCACCGACCTCGTCGTCGTTTCCGAAGTGCTCTTCAACTCGGGACAGCGACTTGGCGATGTTACCAAGATCGTTTCGGCAGCGCATGCCGCCGGCGGAAAACTGCTGCTCGATATCTATCACTCTCTCGGCGTTTTCCCGATCGACGTCATGGCGACGAATGTCGACTTCGCTGTGGGCGGCAGCTACAAATATCTTCGGGGTGGGCCCGGCGCGTGCTTTTTGTACGTCCACCCCCGTCATCTCGACGCGAACCTGCGAACTCTCGACATCGGCTGGTTCGGAAAAGAAGCGCCGTTCGCCTACGAGCGTCCCGATCCGCCGCGCTTCGCCGCGGGCGGCAACGGCTGGTTCGAATCGACGCCGGCGATTCTGCCGTTTTATCAGGCGCGCGCAGGTCAGCTTTTTACAAAAGCGATCGGCGTTCCTCGCCTGCGTGAATTTTCGCTCTCGCTGCAGCGGCGGCTCGTCGCGCTCTTTGCCAAGCGCGATGTCCGCGCCGACGGCGGTCACGACGATCATGGCGCATTCGTCGTCATCGAACATGAACGCGCCAACGAAATTGCAACCGCGTTGCGCCGCGAAGGCATTATCGCGGACGCGCGCGGACGCTATCTCCGCTTCTGTCCCGATCTCCTGACTACTGACGACGAGTTGGTCCGCGCGGCGGAGATCGCAGCGCCACTGTTGCGCTGATTACGGCTTCGTGCACCAATGTCATGACCGATCAATCCTCTTGGAGCGAGCTGCGATCGCACTGGGCAATTCTTTCGTATTACCAGCGCTTCGAGGGACTTGTCGCACTGGTGCTGACGCTCGTGATCGGCCTCGTTATCCTCGTTGCGCTTTTCCGCTTGACCTTCAGCGTGGTGACGGGTCTGTTGCTGGGCGTGCTCAATCCGCTGGATCACGGTGTCTTTCAGGCGGTATTCGGCGAGATCCTTACTCTCTTGATCGCGTTGGAATTCAACCACACGCTTCAGTACGTGGTTAAACGCGAGCAGAGCATCATCCAAACCAAGGTCGTCCTTCTGATTGCTCTGCTGGCAGTCGCGCGCAAAATCGTCATCCTCGATTTGAATGCCGCGGATGGAGGTACGTTGCTTGCATTGGCCGCCGTCACGCTTGCGTTGGGCGCGGCGTATTGGCTGATGCGTGAGCGGGACGACCGCTATGCAGTCAACGCAAAGCAGCGAAGCGAATGAGGAGCGATCGGTAGGATTGGCTGGCCAACGCCTACGCGTTCGCGACGATCAACCGGACGATCACGATCAACAGCAGCACGAACAACGCCGCGCCGATGACGCCCGCGATGACGATGTGATGCGGCTTGATCGTCGTCATGTCCTGTTCGAGCTTGTGCCGCTTTCGCACGCCGAAAAAGCCCCAGAACACGGCGGATGCGATCTGAAGTGGACCGGCGGACCGCCTCGGCGGCGGATCGGGACGAGGAGCGTTGACGGACATCGAAGAGGGCGCCCGCGACCAAGGCGAACGCCTGACGATCGTAGCACGAGGTTCGCCTCGACCGCCGTTGCATCCAGCGCGCAAATTGCGCCGTACATGGTGGTGCAGCCGATTGGCGCACAACCACCGGAGGACATCGTGCTCGAACCCCTTCCAAGCCTGTTACGCCGTACTGTCATCATCGCCGCCGTCGCATCGGCGTTCTTGTTTTCGGCCTGTCAGTCGATGCAGCCGATGGCGCCTCAGAAGTCGCTCTACGACCGCCTCGGCGGTCAGCCCGCGATCACGGCGGTCGTAGACGATTTCGTTGGCAACGTGGCCGCCGACAACCGGATCAACGGTTTTTTCGCCCGCACTGACATCACGCGATTGAAGAAGAACTTGGTCGATCAAATTTGCCAAGGCACCGGCGGTCCCTGCACGTACACGGGGCGCGACATGCGCACCGCGCACAAGGGCATGAACATCACGGATGCGCAATTCAACGCGCTGGTCGAGGATCTCAAGAAATCCCTCGACAAGTTCAAGGTCCCCGATAAAGAGCAGGGCGACCTTTTGGCGGTTCTTGGTCCGATGAAGCCGCAGATCGTCGGGCAGTAGCCGCGCCACGCTTCGGCGACGGGCATCGGGCGATAGCACCGAGGCAGGTTTTTGGCGCATCGGTGGGATCGTGTCTAGGGAGAACGGTCATGGCGCAGGAGCGCGCACGTAGGCCGCACGGGCCGTCACGGGTGGTGCGGCCGCCGGGCGGCGGTGGGTCGACGCTGACGGCCGCACCGGGTACCCGTAGGCACGTGTTTGCGGACTCCGGGCGCGCGACTGCGCCGTGACCGTTGTCCCAGCCAAAAACGTTTGACCTTTGTGTTGAAAATGCATGGCGAATACCCATACTGTGAATGTTGAAAGGGGATTTCCATGCGCTTCGACAAACTGACGACCAAATTTCAGCAGGCGCTCGCCGATGCGCAAAGCCTCGCGCTCGGCCACGACGCGGGCTTCATCGAGCCACAACATTTGTTGGCCGCGCTGCTGGCGCAGGAAGATGGCGGGACCGCCTCGCTGCTGGCGCGTGCCGGCGTCGCCGCGCCGCGCCTGCAGACGGCGCTCAAACAGGCGATCGAGCGTCTGCCGAAAGTCGAAGGCACCGGCGGCGAGATCGGCGTGTCCCGCGATCTCAACAACCTACTGAATCTCACCGACAAAGAGGCGACGAAACGCGGCGACCAATTCATTGCCAGCGAGCTCTTCCTACTCGCACTGGCCGACGACAAAGGTCCGACCGGACGTTTACTTAAGGATCACGGCCTCACGCGCAAGGCGCTGGAGTCTGCGATCGAAGCCGTCCGCGGCGGGGCCGGCGTCGATTCGCAGGAAGCCGAGGGTCAACGCGAAGCGCTCAAGAAATACACGATCGATCTCACCGAACGCGCACGCGAAGGCAAGCTCGATCCGGTGATCGGCCGCGACGACGAAATTCGCCGCACGATCCAGATCCTGCAGCGGCGCACGAAGAACAATCCCGTGCTGATCGGCGAGCCGGGTGTCGGCAAGACGGCGATCGTCGAAGGTCTCGCGCAGCGTATTGTCAACGGCGAGGTGCCCGAGACGCTCAAGAACAAGCGCGTGCTGTCGCTCGACATGGCCTCGCTGCTCGCGGGCGCGAAATATCGCGGCGAATTCGAAGAGCGCCTGAAAGCCGTTTTAAAGGACATCTCGGCCGACGAAGGCCGCACGATCGTCTTCATCGACGAGCTGCACACGATGGTCGGCGCGGGCAAAGCCGAAGGCGCGATCGATGCGGGCAACATGCTGAAGCCGGCCCTCGCACGCGGAGAATTGCATTGCGTCGGCGCCACGACGCTCGACGAATATCGCAAGTACATCGAGAAAGATGCTGCGCTCGAGCGCCGCTTCCAAAAGGTGCTGGTCGATGAGCCGTCGGTCGAGTCCACGATCGCGATATTGCGCGGCCTACAGGAACGCTACGAGCTTCACCATGGCGTGGAGATCACCGATCCGGCGATCGTCGCTGCGGCCGAGCTCTCGCATCGGTATATCACCGATCGCTTCCTTCCCGACAAGGCGATCGATCTGATCGACGAAGCCGCCGCGCGAATCAAGATGGAGATCGACTCGAAGCCCGAGGCGATGGACCGGCTCGACCGCCGTCTCATCCAGCTCAAGATCGAGCGCGAAGCGGTGAAGAAGGAGAAGGACGACGCCTCGAGGAAGCGTCTGTCGGCGATCGAGGAAGAGATCACGCGGCTCGAACGCGAGTACGCCGACTTGAACGAAGTGTGGCAAGCGGAGAAGGCGCAGGTCGCGGGCGCGCAGCACATCAAGGAAGAGATCGAAAAGATCAAAGTGCAGATGGAAGAGGCACGGCGCAAGGGCGACTGGCAGAAGATGAGCGAACTGCAATACGGCAAGCTTCCGCAACTCGAAGCGCAGTTGAAGACCTCCGACAAAAAACTAGCGAGCGAGCAGGCGAAGAAGCCGACGCTGTTGCGCACGCAAGTGGGCGCCGAGGAAATCGCCGAAGTGGTATCGCGTGCGACCGGCATTCCGGTGTCGAAGATGATGCAAGGCGAGCGCGAAAAGCTCCTCCACATGGAAGACGCGCTGCATCAGCGCGTCATCGGCCAGGACGAAGCCGTGCGGCTCGTGTCCGACGCAATCCGGCGATCGCGTTCGGGGCTCGCCGATCCCAATCGTCCCTATGGCTCGTTCCTGTTCCTCGGCCCGACGGGTGTCGGCAAGACCGAGCTCTGCAAAGCGTTGGCGGAATTCCTGTTCGACACCGAACACGCGATGATCCGCATCGACATGTCGGAGTTCATGGAGAGACATTCGGTCGCGCGGCTGATCGGCGCGCCGCCGGGATATGTTGGCTACGAGGAAGGCGGCTATCTGACCGAAGCGGTGCGCCGCAAGCCCTATTCGCTGATTCTGCTGGACGAAATCGAAAAGGCGCACCCGGACGTTTTCAACGTGCTGTTGCAAGTGCTGGACGATGGTCGGATGACCGACGGGCAGGGCCGCACCGTCGATTTCAAGAACACGGTGATCGTGATGACGTCGAACCTCGGCTCGCAGATGATTCAGCAAATGTCGGGTGACGATTACGGCGTCATCAAGCTTGCCGTGATGGCCGAGGTCAAGACGCATTTCCGGCCGGAGTTCGTCAATCGGATCGACGAGATCGTGGTCTTCCACGCGCTCGGCGAGGCGCAGATAGCCGACATCGCGCGGATCCAATTGAAGAGCCTCGAGCAACGGCTCGCGAAGATGGACATTCGTCTTGACGCGTCCGACGCGGCGCTGAAAGCGGTGGCGAAGGCGGGCTTCGATCCCGTGTACGGCGCACGACCGCTGAAGCGCGCGATTCAGCAGCAGATCGAGAATCCGCTGGCGCGGGAAATCCTCGCCGGTCGCTACGCTGCAGGCGACACGATAAAAGTCGGCGCCTTAGTTGGTAGAAACGGGGGCGAGATCACGTTCGCCAAAAAGTAGCTCGTTATGCCTTGTCGTTATCGGCGCGAATCGCCGCGCGTTGCTCGCCGACAATGGCGAACAGAACGCTCGTCGTCCAGCCGAACGCGAATACACCGGACATTGCCATCATCGGCGCGAGGATCCGCCACTGTGGCGCGAGCGTTCCCTCTGCGTATCCCAGCGTCGTGTACGTGACGGCCGCGTAGTAGTAGGCGTCGCGAAGCATGGGAATAGCGCCGATGAACATCAACGCGGCTGCCCAGACCAGCACTTCGACGAGATGCGTGAACATCAGCACAAGGATCAGCATACTGAACGCTGCTTCGCGGCGAAGTGCCAGTGGCCGGAGCGTTTGATAATCCCGATTCCGTCGCTGGACAAACAGCATCCCAATTCCGTGAATCATCAGCGACGCGATCAGCGTGCCCGCGCCGAACGCGATTTCCCAAATCGGCAGCCATCGTTCCATCGCAATGCCCGTTTGCTCTCGCACCATTTTGCCATGGGGTTGCACGGCGCGCCGAGAGATTCCCGCCCTTAGCAGCCACGGGAAAATTTGCGACGGCGGTTTGGGCAGCGCGTGCGGGGGGCGCGTGTCCTCGCACGCGCGTTCCGGCTAAGGCGTGAACGTCTGCACCATCACGTCCTGGTTTGCAGATGTCACACCGGGATTGCCGCGAAAGTCTGTCGATGCGGCATGCGCTTTCCCATCGGTTCCAATCGCGATTTGCGAATAGTCGCCGATGAACGCTCCGTCGGCGAATTGGATGAATGGGTTCGAGCTTTGTGTCGAAAGACGTGTTTCCGCAGAGAAGTTATCGGCGAGCGATTTCGCCGCATAGTCGATACATACCGACCGTGATGTCGGAATCGGATCAATCCCGCTCGCAACACTGTTCGTCTGCACGTTGCAAATCGCGTCAACGGAAGCGATGGCATAGTCACGCGTGTAATAACTGACGGCGATCTTGCCGTTGTTGGCCGCCACCGATGGAAACACTTTGTCTTGGAGCGTCGTGGTGACACTTAGAACCGGTGCCGCAGCGATTGCCGACCACGTGCCGTGAATCAATTTGACTTGATTCGACGTCGTTCCCGAGAATGACGCGTTTCCCTTTCCGCAATTGCCGGAGTTCTGATTGTCGGACCAGGCGATTGCGATCGCGCCCGTGCTTGGATCGACGCTCATCGACGGATAACTGTTGAGCCGGAAATGCATGTCGGTCAGCGTCTGCCGGCCGGCATAGATCGGATAGCAGTCGAGATCGTCGTAGACGCGTGCCAACTCCACGGTTGTGAATGAACGACCGTCATCGGTGGAGCGCGCGAGCACCATGGCATCGGTCGCATAACCGGTGGTCGGCGACGAGGCCTCGTAAACGACATATAGCGTACCGTCCGATGCAAATTGCACCTGGGAGCCCTGGTTGAACGGATGTGCAGCGTCCGAAACCGGAAAGCCCTGGCGGTTCCACGTGTGGCCATAGTCGTTCGATATGGCGCCCACGATCGGCGAGGATAGATAACCGGCGCCGTGCGGTCCTTGGCTGAAGCGCGTCCACGTTACGACGACCTTGCCATTTGCGCCGGCCGCGATCCATTCCTTGTCGCTGAAAAAGTTTCCGGCGTCGTTGAATGTAACGAGATTCGGCGCGCTCCACGTCTGACCGCCATCGATCGAAACGCTGACCGCAACACCCGATGCGGGCGTGTCGCGGCTGAATACGATGTTGGCGTAGTAGGCGACACCGTCGGGACTAAACGTGACAACCGGATCGCCCGCCGAATCAATCTTCTTGAAATTTCCACTGCCGCCGGTTTCAGCGGTAAGTCGGGGTAGCTGCACGTTGTGCCATGTGTGCCCACCGTCGAACGATCCCCCAGATTTGAACCAGCAACCCTGAATGGGCCGTGGCGGAATTCTTCCAGGCGACGCTCTAGCTGGCAAGCAATATCGAAGCACAGGAATGCTTCGTGTTGGTCGAATTATTTACGATTCGGCGGTACCGGGTTTTTTGGATAGGGTCACGCGTGCAGCAATCGGCCGCCGCCGAACGACCAGTTCTCCCATGCGGTTTCCTTGAAAACGATCATCACGTGCTCGGGATCGACGCCCGGGTCGAGTGCGATCTGCGCGACAACACCGGCGACGAACTTGCGCTTGACTTTCACGCTGCGTCCCACCGACCACAGGATCTCGATCAGCACGAAATCGTCACCGCGTGGCGATGCCAGATCCGGATAGCGCGGGTCGTAGCGGAATTCGTCATCACCCAGTGCAAGCACGCGCTGAAAGCGATCGGTCTCCGGCACGCCCGCGCCGATCAGTCCCTGATGAACAGCCGCCAGGACCGCTGAGGTGAATGCCGCCGCCTTCGGCTTGCGAACGGTGATCGTGACCAAGGGCATCCTGTGCCTCCGGATTCTCAGTAATAGGGCACCGAGCGTCTGACCAGTTGCTCGCTCGCCGATTGGAACCAGTTACGCAATCGATCGCTAAAGCCGACAGGGCGACTGCGGGGCTGGGCGAACAGAGCGGCGGTTCCAACAGCGCACAGCACGGTCGCGCCTTGCGCTTGCAGGAGCGTCAGCCCCTGTCGCTCCACCGTCCACACGTCGCCGGCGCGAAGCACGATGTCGCGATTGTCGTGCTCCTGCGTGATCCACAGCGCGCCCTTGGTGACGCGCAGCGTCGTACCATGGCCGTCATGCACTTCGACGAGATCGCCGTCCGCCAGTTCCACCACCTTGTCGTAGCCGTTGCAAAGCATGGAAACCTCCATTTCGTCACACGTTCGCTCGTGACCGAGTCACGAGACATGCGTACAATGCATCCATCAACCGACGAAGCCGGCCGCTCGCTACACTCGAGCGATGGTCCGCGTCAGTGGTAATTGTGGCGGCTCAATGCCCTCTGCTCAAACGATGTCTTGGAATGCCTTGCATGAGTCCTGATCATGCATAAGACGCTGCGGGCGTTGCCGTCGCTCGATTTCTTGCGCGGCCTCGAGGCCGCGGGCCGGCGACTGTCGTTCACGCTCGCCGCGGAGGAGCTCTTTCTGACGCAGTCGGCACTCTCGCGTCAGATCAAGGCGCTCGAGGACGCGTTGGGCGTTGCGCTTTTCGAGCGACGCCATCGCTCGTTGGCCCTCACGGCGAAAGGGGCGGCGTTTCATCGTGCCGTGACTGAGACGCTGGAATCGTTGGCAGCCGCAACGGAACGAACGCGGAGCGGGGCGCGCGAGCCCGGGCTCACGCTGTCGACAACCGTGTCGTTCGCGTCGTTGTGGATCATTCCACGGCTCGAGCGCTTTCGTGCCCGACATCCGGACGTCGAGGTATACGTTTCCGCGGACGATCGCTTGGTCGACTTGAATCGCGGCGATGTCGACATTGCAGTCCGCTATCTGCCTGAAGCCGCGACACCGCAAGGCGCCGTGCGCTTGTTCGGCGAGCGAATGCTGCCGGTGGTGAGCCCGCGGGTTCTCGCGCACGGAAAAGTGCCCTTGCGCAATCCGGCGGACCTCGCCCACCATTATTTGCTGCATCTCGAGGATCCCGAGGGCCTCACGCCATGGCTCGATTGGCGGAGTTGGCTCGCGTCGAACGGACAGCCGGGATTAAAGCCGGAGGGTTCTTATCGCTTCAAGCTTTATGACCAAGTAATTCAGGCCGCCGTCGCGGGTCAAGGCGTTGCGCTTGGACGTATCCCGGTGCTCGCCGAGCACTTGAGGGATGGAAGGCTGGTCGCGCCGTTGCCCAAGCGCTACGATTCCGCACGCGGCTATTTCGCGCTGGTTGCGTCTCACGCCGCCGAGCGGAGCGATGTCCATGCGTTCCTGCGTTGGTTGATCGACGAAGCCGCGCAGGAATCGGTTGACGCCGCAGCGACCCAAGCGCCACGGAAGAGCCGCAACAGCTCGCGCGTCGACAAAAAACGGAGGCATCGGCAATGAATACCGCTTCGCAACATTCGTTGCACCTCGCCCCGTCGCCGTGGATCGAGCGCTTCGCGCATCTCGTTCCGGCGGGTGCTCGCGTGCTGGATGTCGCAGCGGGCAGCGGCCGGCATGCGCTTTATTTCGCCGCCCGCGGCAACCGCGTTCTTGCAGTCGATCGCGACGCCGCGATGCTGGCAGCATTTGCGGGCGCGCCCGGCGTCGAGGTGCGCACACTGGATCTTGAAACCGGATCGTGGCCATTGATCAACGAGGTGTTCGACGCGATCGTCGTCGTCAACTACCTCCATCGTGCGTTGCTGCCGCACTTGCTCTCGGCGCTCGCTTCCGACGGAACATTGCTCTATGAAACATTCGCCGTAGGCAATGAAGCGTATGGTCGCCCTACCAACGCTGATTTCTTGCTGCAAGAAGGCGAATTGCTCGACACCGTCCGCGGACGTCTGACCGTTGTCGCGTTCGAGCACGGATTGTCGCCGAATCGCGACAAACCTGCCGTTGTCGAACGCATCGCGGCGGTCGGTCGCGTGCGCGCTTGGCCGTCGCAGCTTTGACGGCGATCTTCGCACCGGCGGACTGCATGCCGCCGTGTGTATTCGGGTAGAATGCCGTTTTTCTCCGACTCGCTTTTCATGCTCACTGGTAGCTTGGTGGCGATCGCGACGCCGATGCAACCCGGCGGAGCGCTCGATCTCGCAGCGTATCGCAAGCTCATCGATTTCCATGTCGCCAACGGCACGAGCGCAATCGTCGCCGTCGGCACGACCGGCGAATCGCCGACCGTCGATTTCGACGAGCATTGCCTATTGCTGAGGACCGCGGTCGAACACGCGGCGCGGCGCATTCCCGTCATTGCCGGGACGGGCGCGAACTCGACCGCCGAAGCGATCGAGCTCACCGAATACGCGAAGAAAATCGGCGCGGACGCATGTCTTTCGGTGGTTCCGTATTACAACAAGCCGACGCAGGAAGGCCTCTACCGCCATTTCCGTGCGATCGCGGAGAAGGCCGGCCTCCCGATGCTGCTGTACAACGTTCCGGCCCGCACGATGGCCGATCTCGCCAACGATACGGTGCTCCGGCTCGCGCGCATACCGGGAATCGTCGGGCTCAAGGATGCAACCTCCGACCTCGTCCGTCACGTCGATCTCATCAAGCGTCTGCCGCGCGAACGCGAATTCGCGCTTTACTCGGGCAACGACGACACGGCGTTGGCCTACATGCTGCTGGGTGGCCACGGCGTGATCTCGGTCACGGCGAACGTTGCACCGAAGTTGATGTCGGAAATGTCCGCTGCGGCGCGGCGCGGCGATTTGTCGACCGCGCGCGCGATTAACGAGCGGCTGATGACGCTGCATACGAAGTTGTTCGTCGAGGCAAATCCGATTCCGGTCAAGTGGGCGCTGGCGACGATGGGCTTGATCCACGACGAGCTGCGACTACCGCTCTCGTCGTTATCCCCGCAATTTCATGACGCGGTACGCGCCGCCTTGGTCGAGGCCGGCTGCATGGTTGAAGGCATGGCATGCGCATGATGGAACGAATGACGGACGCCTCGCGGCTCTTTGCCGCATTGCTGACAGTTGTTGCGCTGGTGCTTGCCGGCTGCGAATCGATCGGTCCGGTCGGAAAACGCATCGACTACAAATCGACATCGGCGGCACCGCCGCTCGAGCTGCCGCCCGAGTTGTCGCAGCCACGCTACGACGATCGCTTCGCGGTGTCGACCGCCTCCGGGCTTGCCGCGGCGAATGCCGCCCGCCCGAACCGCAACGATTTGCTGCCGAGCAATCCCGACGCGCGAATTGCGCGTGCCGGCAACGAGCGATGGATCGTCGCCAAGGCAACCCCCGAACAAGCGTGGAGCATCTCTCGCCAGTACTGGACCGACACGGGCTTCGTCGTTGCCGTCGAGCAGCCGACGATCGGCGTGATGGAAACCGACTGGGCGGAGAATCGCGCCGACATGCCGTCGGATTTCCTGCGCAGCACGGTCGGTAAATATCTCGAGGCGTTCACCTCGACGTACAAGCGCGACAAGTTCCGCACCCGGATCGAGCGCGGCGCCGAGCCCGGCACGGTCGAAATCTACGTTTCGCACCGTGGGATGGAGCAGGTGCCGACGGTGATGATGGACAACCGCTACGGCGCCGGCTTTGCGTGGGCAGTGATGCCGCCCAATCCCAATCTCGAAGCCGAGATGCTGCAGCGCCTGATGATGCGTTTTGGCGCACCGGAATCGCAAACGGTCGCTGCAACCGCCGTCAATACGCCGGGGACACGCCCAGCATCGACAACACCGGATCGCGCGCGCGTCGAAAAAGGCTCCGACGGCGTGTCGAAGCTGATCGTCGATGATCCGTTCGATCGCGCATGGCGCCGCGTGGGCCTCGCGCTCGACCGCTCGGGATTCACCGTCGTCGACCGCGATCGTTCATCGGGCGTGTATTTCGTCCGTTACGCCGACCCCGATTCCGACATGACGAAGAAGGACCGCGAGGAAAGCTGGCTCGCCAAACTTGCATTCTGGAAGAAGGACGAAAAGGACAAGCCCGAGCAGTATCGGATCAAAGTCGTCGAGGCCGCACCGGCCAGCGTCGTGAGCGTGCAGGATCCTAAAGGCGACCCTGATCGCACGCAAAACAGCGAGAAGATTCTCGCGCTCCTCAAGGACCAACTGAAATAGCGGGAACTTGATGCGCTTCGCGTCGATCGGCAGCGGCAGCGAAGGCAACGGGCTCATTGTCGAAGCGGGAACCACACGCGTTCTGATCGATTGCGGTTTCGGCGTTCGCGACGCGACCACGCGCCTCGCGCGCATCGGCGTCGAACCGGAATCGCTCTCCGCCATCATCGTTACGCACGAACACAACGATCACGTCGGCGGCGTCGCAGCGTTTGCGACGCGCTATGAGACTCCCATCTGGCTAACGTTCGGGACGCTCGAAATCGTCGGCGAGCGTCTTGCCGGCATGGAGCGCATCTACGGATTCGACAGTCACGACCGCTTCGCCATCGGCGATCTCGAGATACGCCCATTTCCAGTGCCTCACGACGCGCGCGAACCGGTGCAGTTCGTTGTCACCGACGGCATGTTCCGGGTCGGAGTCGTCACGGATCTCGGCACGACGACGCGCTATGTCGAGGCGAGCTTGAGCGGTTGCGACGCGCTGGTGCTCGAGTGCAATCACGATCCCGATCTTCTCGAGCGAAGCGACTATCCGTTTTCGCTCAAGCAGCGGATCAGCGGGCGATTCGGTCACTTGGCGAACGATGGCGCCGCGGAGGTGATCCGCGCAATCGACACGTCCCGCTTGCAACATTTGATCGCCGCGCATTTGTCCAAGCAGAACAACACGCCGGAGATGGCTCGCGCCGCGCTTTCGGGCTCCCTGGGCTGCGCGACAGATTGGATCGGCATCGCGACCCAGGAAACGGGATTCGACTGGCGCGGACTCGCCTAAGACGGAGCTGAACAAGCGATGGAAAAGCGGCAGGAGCTTTATAAAGGCAAGGCGAAGACGGTCTACGCGACCGACGATCCCGGCTATCTCATCATGCATTATCGCGACGATGTGTCGGCGTTCGATGGTGTCAAGCTCGCAAAGCTCGACAAGAAAGGTGAAACGAACAATAAGATCAACGCCTACGTGATGGGCAAGCTTGGCGCTGCCGGTGTCGCCACGCATTTCGTCCGCCTGCTGAACGAGCGCGAATCGCTCGTCAAGGCGATGAAGATGATTCCGGTCGAATGCGTTGTCCGGAACATTTGCGCGGGTTCGATGGCGAAGCGCTACGGCATTGCCGAAGGAACGCGCCTTTCCGAGCCGATTTTCGAATTCTTCCTGAAAAGCGATGCGTTGCATGATCCGCTTGTCAATGACGATCACATCCGCGTGCTGGGCTGGGCGAGCATCGACGAAATCGCGCAGATGAGGACGCTGACGCATCGCGTCAATGCGGTGTTGAAGCCGCTCTTCGCCGACGCCAGCATCGACCTCGTTGACTACAAGCTCGAGTTCGGTCATCCCGTCGCGGACCCCGACGGCCCGCTTGTGCTCGGCGACGAGTTCACGCCGGACGGTTGCCGGCTATGGGATGTGAAAACGGGCGAAAAACTCGACAAGGATCGCTTCAGACGCGACCTCGGCTCCGTGATCGAGCACTATCGAGAAGTTGCTGCGCGGATCGGCGCGCCCCTCTAGAACCTATCTGAAAATTGGCTGCGCAGCCCGATTACTTTGTCGTTTCCTCGCTCGTCCCTCGCTGTACCTCCATGTACTATCTCGGGACTCGCTGCGGGCCTTCGCGTACTCGTGCTGCTCGCCCCATTTTGAGATAGGTTCTAGTTATTTCTTAGCAGCTTCCTTCGCCGCATCGACGGCTTTCGCGGCAGCGTCCTTCGCCTCGTCGGCCCTCTTAGCCGTTGCATCCTTGGCGGTCTCGGCAGAGATCGGCGCCGGACCAGGCGGTGACTTTGCCGGTTCAGCGGGCGTTGCCGACGGCGGCGGAGGCGGTAACGCGGGCGACGTCGACGGCGCAACAGGTGGTGCTGCTGCGGGCGGCGCGGTCGATGAAGACGGCGTCGATGGCGTAACTTTTGGCGAAAGCGGCTTGTTGTCGCAGCCAACGACGACAACCGTAAGCAGCGCGACGACGATGCTCGTTTTCATTGCTTCCTTTCGAACGCTCATAGGCCGAGCACCGTTGCGGTCAAGCCGGGCTCGCCAGTCGCCCAGATCTCATCGAACCGAGTGACGAGCGGACCTGCGGCCTGCGGCATGCCGATCGAGAGCGTCGCACGCGGCTGCTGAATGTGATAGCGATGCAGGAAGTGCGCCGCGTCGACAATTACGAGTGGATCCATCGCGCCACGCGCGCCGCTGCCTGTCTTGTAAATCGTCATCGCGTGGCCATAGCGGCGCATGAGATTGACGAGCCGTGGGCAGAACCTCTCGATCCACGTCGTTTCATGCACGATGATGTCGAGACGCGCATAACGGACGCGCAGAAAATTCGACAGCGCATCAGCGCGCGCCGGCGAATTCCAGCCGGATTGCGACAGGTCTACGTCGAACACGCATATCCGCTCGCGTGCGAGACCGATGAGCGTGTCGATCGCGGCAATTTGCTGCGCAACGGTTTCGAGACGCTCTTCGCGCGGTGTGACCTCGTCAGATGGCGCTTCGATTGGGTTACGCAGATAAGTGGACGAATCCATATCGATACCATTGGTAGAGCAGCGCAGCGAGCGAGGCTCCCAGCGAGCGGCACTCGCGCGCGGACAATGCGCGCCGATTCGCCAATCGCCGCAGCATGGCGGTCCCTGCGCCGCGATACGTGACCGCCTCGCCGTTTACGTAGAACGCAGCGTCATCGTAAAGAAGTTGCGTCGCGCGGTCGAGTGCCAGCCCGCGCGAGGCCGCCTTGGCGGCAAACGTCGATTTTCCTACCGGCCCTCCCGGCGGTGAAAAGCGAACGATCGGCTTCGGCTCGGACAGGAAGCGGCCGAGAAAGCGACCGACGTCGCGCGAATCCCATCGGATTCGCACCAGCGCCGCGCCGACGCGCTGCAGCATCGAGGGATCGATACGGGCAGGGGAATCCGAGGGCCTCGCATCTGGATCGGCATATTGCCCCGTCGGAAGGCGCAAGTCATCGCGCAGGAAATCGATGAACGCCTGCGCGATCTCGGTGTACGTTGCCGCGCGAAATCCAATCGAGTACGTGAGGCACGCATCGACCGCCGTACCTTCGTGCGCGATGTGCGGCGGCAGGTACAGCATATCGCCCGCTGCGAGCACCGCATCGCGCCGCGGCGAAAACCGGCGCAAGATCTTGACCTCGATGTCCGGCACAAGCGTCAAATCCTTTTGCTTGCCGTAGCGCCATCGCCGCCGGCCGCTTCCTTGCAGTAGGAACACGTCATACGAATCGAAATGCGGTCCGACGCCCCCGTTCGGTGTCGCATAGCTGATCATCACGTCGTCGAGGCGCGCATACGGCACGAATGCGAACCTGCGCAACAGCAGGTCGGTCGCGGCATCGACGCGGTTCACGCCCTGAACGAGCAATGTCCAGCCGGACGCAGGCAGCCGCCGGAAATCGCTTTGCGAGAAAGGTCCCATTGCCAGAGAGAAGCGTCCCCGTTCGCGGATCACAAGCCTCGACTCGACGTCGTCACTGCATGCGAGCGCGATCAAACGGTCCCGCGAAAGTCCGCCGTTGAATTCGGGAAATGCATGGCGGATCAACAGCGGCTTCTTCTGCCAATGTTGGGACATGAACGCGGCCGGCGTTCGACCACCGAGCAACGACTGCGCAGATTCCGGACCCTTCATACGAAGGACCTTCCGGAAATGCACCGGGGGAAAGCGTGCAAGGGGACGGGCAGTACAATAATGGCGTATAGGCGGGATATCGCCTGTTCTGCTTGACGCGCGTACCACCCCAACCTTTTTCCTGCCACGAACGTCCAACGATGAACGTCTTTGCCAACACTGTCGTCACGATCACCTTCAAGCTGTTCGACGCGGGCAACCATTTGATCGAGGAAGCCGGAGAGCCGATCGCCTATCTTCACGGTGGTCATTCCGGCATCTTTCCCAAGATCGAGGAGGCGCTCGGTCAAAAGAAGGTCGGCGAATCGATTTCGGTGACGCTCGAACCGCCCGACGCATTCGGCGAATACGATTCCGAGATGGTCAGGGTCGAGCCACTCGCGAATCTTCCGTCCGACGTCACCGTCGGCGGTCATCTGATTGCCGAGCAGGATGGACAGGAAGTGGTCTGGCGCGTCACCGACATCGCCGACGGCAAGGCGGTCCTCGATGGCAATCATGAGCTTGCCGGGCAGCGTCTGCGCTTCGACTGCACGGTGCTCGATATTCGTCCGGCGACGAAGGAAGAGATCACGCACGGGCATGTGCACGGCGCCGGCGGACACCATCACTGAAGTCATCTCCAAAGCTGCTGCGCGTCCCGATCGCTTTGGAGCAAACGCCGCTTTGCTTAACACTTGCTCCGCTCGTGTTAGCGTTTGCCGAGATAAAGCCACCGTTTCCTCGCTCGCCCCTTGCCGTACTTCCATGTACTGTCTCGGGGCTCGCTCCGGGCCCGCATTTGGCAACTGAGGCGCTCGGGCCTGCTCGCGACGCTTTGTAGACGACTTCTTTCACGTATCTATTCGATTAGGCGTTTGATCGCATACAGCGCCGCATGCGCGTCTCGCGGCGTGAGTGCGTCGGGATCCAGCGCCGCCACATGGTCGAGGAGCGCCTGTGCGCGCGGATCGCCAGCTGTCGCGGTCGCGAGAGCGGGCGGCGCAAACAAATCATGCTGGTCCTTGCTTCGCGCCGAAAACTGGTCGAGGCGCGCGAGGTACGCGCGCGCGTGGCGAATCGTTTCGGCCGGAACGCCCGCCAGCCGGGCGACCTGTAAACCATAGCTTCGATTCGCCGGACCTTCGGCGACCGCGTGTAAGAACACAATTCCATCCTTGTGCTCGACGGCGTCGAAGTGCACGTTCGCGCAACCATCGATCTCCGCGGGCAGGGCGGTCAATTCGAAATAGTGTGTGGCAAACAGGACCAGGCTGCGATTCTTCTCCGCAAGCCGGTGCGCGATCGCCCATGCGAGCGCCAGTCCATCGAACGTCGATGTGCCGCGCCCGATTTCGTCGATCAGCACGAGACTTTGCGGCGTCGCGCGGTTGAGGATGTACGCCGCTTCGGTCATCTCGACCATGAACGTCGAGCGGCCGCCCGCCAGGTCGTCGGCGGCACCAATCCGTGTGTAGATTGCATCGAGCGGTCCGATCGTTGCACGTTTTGCCGGGACAAAGCTGCCGCAATACGCAAGGAGCGCGATGACCGCTGCTTGACGCATGTAGGTGGACTTCCCACCCATATTCGGTCCCGTGACGATCAGCAAACGGCGTGCGCGTGCGAGCATTAAATCGTTGGGAATGAAATCGTCGACTTGGCGCTCCACGACCAGATGACGTCCTGCTTCGATCGCCATGCCGACGTCGTCGGAAAACATTGGCCGCGTGAGTGACAAAGCTTCGGCGCGCTCGGCCAGGTTGACGAGGACGTCGAGGGCGGCGAGCGCTCCCGCGGCGCGTTGCAGCGCCGGAATGGCCGGAATCAAATCCGCGAGCAGGCTCTCGAACAGCAATCGCTCGCGCGCCAATGCACGCTCTTGTGCCGAGAGCGCCTTGTCCTCGAACGCCTTGAGCTCGGGTGTGACGTAGCGCTCGGCGTTCTTGAGCGTCTGCCGACGGCGATAATCGGCGGGAATGCGCTCAACGTTCGCATGCGTGACTTCGATGTAGAAGCCGTGCACACGGTTGTATTCGACCTTGAGGTTGCCGATGCCGGTACGCTCGCGCTCGCGCCGTTCAAGATCGACCAGAAATTCGCCGCAGTTGGTATCGATTGCGCGAAGCTCGTCGAGCGCGCCGTCGTAGCCGTCTGCGATGACGCCGCCGTCACGCAGTTGCGCCGCCGGCTCGTGGCGAATGCTCCGCGATAGAAGCGCGTGCCAAGCGACGTCGATCGCGAGATCCGCGGCCAACTCAGACAATAGCGGTGGATCGAACGCGGCGATCGCGGAACACAACGCGGGAAGTAGCGCCAGCGTGTCGCGGAGCCCCGCGAGATCGCGGGGGCGGGCGTTGGCAAGCGCGATCCTCGATACGACACGCTCGACATCGATCGTGTGGCGAAGCGAAGCCCCGACCGAGCGCCGTTCGGCGGCGCGAGCGATCAGCGCATCGATGGCATCGTGCCGTGCCGAAGCCTTCTGACGATCGCGCAGCGGATGGGCGAGCCAGTGGCGAAGAAGGCGGCTGCCGGCGGCCGTCGCGCAGTTGTCGAGCAGCGACAACAGCGTCGGCGATTCGGCGCCGGAGAGTGTTGCCGTGATCTCGAGGTTGCGTCGTGTTGCCGGATCGAGCGCGACGAATTCGCTCGCCGTCTCGACGAACATTTCGCGCACATGCGCGAGCGACGACTGTTGCGTGGTGCTGGCATAGACGAGCAGAGCGCCGGCTGCCGCAACGCCAAGCGGCACATCGTGTGCACCGAACGGCGTTAGATCGCGCGTTCCGAATTGTTTCGCGAGCGCGCGCTCGGCGGCGGCATGATCGAAATGCCACGCAGGCAGCGTCCGAGTCGGCGGCGCAAGTCCGCGAAGGGCGGGCGGTGACGCGTCGTCCGGAGACAACAATTCCGCCGGCTCGATTCGCTCCAACGTCGCAGCCGCCTCGATGGCAGGAACTTCCGTGAGAACCAATCGCCCTGACGCAAGGCTCATCCAGGCGATGCCGCTGCGCGTCTTGGACGTCACGATCGATGCGAGGACGCTGTCGCGCTTCGGTTCGAGCAGATTTGCCTCGGTCAGCGTGCCGGGTGTGACGATGCGCGCAACTTTGCGTTCGAGAGGTCCTTTGGCCGTCGCCGGGTCGCCGAACTGCTCGACGATGACGACGCTTTCGCCATGCTTCATCAGCCGCGCCAAATGCTGCTCGATCGCATGGTGTGGAACGCCGGCCATCGGGATCGGCGTGCCGGCGGATTGGCCGCGGGCTGTCAGCGTGATGTCGAGGATTCGCGACGCGCGCTCGGCATCGCTGTAGAAAAGCTCATAGAAATCGCCCATCCGGTAGAACACGAGCTTGTCGGGATGTTCGCCTTTGATGCCCCAATACTGCTGCATCATTTTCGAGTGGGTCGAGAGATCTACCGGCGTTCCCCGAATTCCGGTTTTGTTTTCAGGCGATACAAGGTTCTGCTGCTGCATCGAGCTCACGAGCCCCTATTGACGAGTTGCCGGCCACATTTTGAGCGGCGTGCGGGTGATGCATGCTGGAGCGCATCACCTTCGCTATCGATTGCCTGGATGATTTTCGGCCCCCATCGACCTGTGCTGGGGCCCTAGACACCACTCGGACTATCGGTCATTTTAGCTCGTATGAACCGCTTGCTCGACAATCCCGTATGGCACGCACTCGCGGGACCTCACGCGCATATCGCAATGGGGTACGGCCTAGCGCGCCGGTATCCGCGCGACATGGCGCCGTTCTGTGCACTGGCAGAGCCAAGCGCAGCCGCCTACGACGACCTGAAACATGAACTGCCCGCGGGCACGGAAGCGCGGCTGTTCCAGTGCTTTCCGCCCAGCACACCAACGCGATGCTCGAGTTGGCGGAGACCACGAATCCGGGCCCGTTCGACCGCCGAACGCCCGAGCTCGGCGTGTTTGTCGGCGTATTCGAAGATGCCCGTCTGGTGGGAATGGTCGGCGAACGATTTCGTCTGCCCGGCTTTGTGGAGCTCAGTGCCATCGCGGTTCATCCGATGGCACGCGGGAAGGGCTTGGCAAAGATCATGATCCGTCGCTTGTCGTCGCTTGCCTTCTCGCGGGGTGAAACGCCTTTTCTGCACGTCTTTCCGAACAACCCTGCGGTGGCGTTATATGGAAGCCTCGGATTCAGAACTCGGGCCGAGCTTTGGGTTCTCTGGCGGCGGCCGAATCGCTAGCGGCGTCGCTCAAACCACCTCCCCCGACGCGCTGCATTTGCGAAGATCAGAATCTGAACCCGGGCGGCACGTTGTGATTCCAGTAGCCCTCTTCGACGAGCTCTTTGATCTTCCATCCATGGGCCGTACGCACCAGGCGGTGCCGATACCACAATCCTTGAAAGAAAACCTGGCGCTGGCCTCCGCCAAGATCAACGACCATCGGGCAAGAGCAATGCGTTCGTAGCCTTGCCGCATCACCTTTGATGTCGAAGAGCATGGTCGAGATCGCGTGCTGCGAAATGGGTATCTTTAGGTAACGTCATGTCGCTACTCCTTTTGTTCGCGATGCTTGCGCGAGCAAATCCAAGAGCGCCCACGCCACCCGCGATGAGCGCTGCGCTTGCAGAGCTCCGCAGGAAAGCCCGCCGCGTGCAGTCGTGGTCCATCCTCCTTTGTTGTCGAAGGATTGCCAGAGTTCGACCGACGAGGACGGCTCCGGGGCAGTAGATCGACGTTGTTCCATCTCCGCGGCACAATGTGACATGCGCGCAGCGCTACATGGCGTCTTCCCGGTCCTTGCGACACCGTTCAACGCCGACCTGTCACCCGACGAGCCGGCACTACGCGCAATCGCACGCTATGCGATCGAAGCTGGAGCGGACGGCATCGTATATCCGGGCGTCGCCAGCGAATACGACACGCTCACGATGGATGAGCGGGTCCGCCTCGTGGACATCGTCGCGGCCGTTGCGCGTGACCGTGTGCCGTTGGTCATTGGCGCTTCGGCGCCTGACGTCGTCACAACCGAAGGCGTCATGCGGCAGGCTGCCGAGCTTGGTGCCGATGCGGTGATGGTGCTGGCCCCCAGGGGTACGGGAACAAACGCCGACGCGATCGCGTTCTTCCGGCGCGTTGCAAGCGCCGGCAACGTGCCGATCATGCTGCAGAATGCGCCGCCGCCTGCGGGGCGTGGTCTCGATGTCGATGTCGTGCTGGACGTTGTGCGTACGCTACCCGAGATCTCATACGTGAAAGAAGAATCGCTGCCGTCAGGGGCGCGGATCAGTCGACTCATCGCCAATGCTCCCTCAACATTGCGCGGCGTGCTGGGCGGCGCGGGCGGCCGTTACATCACCGACGAGATCGCGCGAGGCGCTCACGGTACGATGCCAGCGGTTGAGCTCACCGAATTGCATGCGGCGCTGTTTCGTGCGCATCGCGTCGGCGATCGTGCCGCCGTGAGGCGCTGGTTCAACCGCGTGTTGCCGCTTCTCAACATGCAGGCCGTCTTCCGCTGGTCGCTGACGAAAGAAGTCTTGCGCCGGCGCGGAATCATCGAACATGCCGCCAAGCGCGCAGCGGGCCCCGAGTTGGATGCAGGCGATCATGCGGAGCTGACGGAGCTCCTGGCCGAGCTTTCCGACGTGCTCGATCCACCGGTCGTGCGCGGCGCGCCATGATTCGGGAAGGTCCATGACTGCCACCGTGACCAACGTCGAGACCTTCATCGTCTCGTTGCCGCGCGACGTACCGTATCTCGGACCGCTCGCTGCGGACGAAACGGTCAACGTCAAAGGCTATTTCGTTCGCCATGGCAATCGCACCGTCTATCCGACGTCCGACATGTCGGTGCTCGTCAAGGCCACTGCGAGCGACGGCACGGTCGGCTGGGGAGAGACGTACGGCATCGCCGCGCCGCAGGCTGTGATCGCGCTGATCGATGACTTGCTCGCGCCGTTCGTCATCGGCCGCGATCCGCACGGCGCGGCAACGATCTGGCAGGATCTCTACGACATGCAACGCGTTCGCGGTGCGTCGGGCGGCTACTACGGCGACGCGCTTGCCGGGATCGACATTGCACTCTGTGATCTCGCCTGTCGTATCGACGACGTGCCGTTGTCCGAATGGCTTGGCGGCGGACGCGTCGGTCGCATCCCAGCGTACGTGTCGGGCCTA
>DASPYC010000080.1:0-5112 GCA_035636955.1 Casimicrobiaceae bacterium | reverse complement strand
CGCAATGACCGCGTCCCAATCCTCTTTCGAGAATTCGACGAACGGTGCACGGCGCTGGATGCCGGCGTTGTTGACGAGAATGTCGACCGCGCCATGCTTGTGTGCGACCTTGGCGATGCCCGCTCGCACGGCATCCTGATCCGTGACATCGAACACGGCGGAGTCGGCCTTGAGTCCTTCAGCGGTCAACGTTTCGACTGCGGTCGCGAGCTCTTTCGGTTTGCGGCCGTTCAATGTCACGCGCGCGCCGGCACGGGCCAATCCGCTTGCAATCGCAAACCCCAGACCTCGGTATGCGCCAGTCACCAAAGCGACATATCCGCTGAGATCGAACGGCGTATCGGCATAAGCCATGGAAAATTGTTCCTGAATCGATCGCCTACACCAACGCTTGCGTGTCCGCGTCGACGGGCAACGCGTGTCCCGAGATGTTGGCCCCGAGCGGAGACGCGAGAAACACGATGGCGTTGGCGATGTCGTCGGGCGAAATCAATCGTTTGAGCGATGACTTCGCCAGCGCTTCGTCGCGAATGACGTCCGGCGTGACGCCGCGCGCTTTTGCCTTGTTCGCGAATACGCTCTCGATGCGTCGACCCGCAACCGAACCGGGACAGATGGCGTTGACGCGAATGCCGTCATCGCCCAACTCGATCGACAGCGACTTCGTGAAGCCGATCACTGCCCATTTGGAGGCGGCATACGGTGTGCGCAGCGGAAAGCCGAAGCGGCCGGCTGCGGATGAGAGATTGGTGATGCTGGCGTTCTTGCTGCGACGCAAATGGGGAATCGCCAATTGCGCGCAATGGAACTGACCGGTGATGTTGACGTCGAGCGTGTGCGTCCAATCCTCGACGGCGATTTCTTCGCAGCGCGCGGTCGGTCCGGCGATGCCGGCGTTGTTGACGAGGACATCGAGACCGCCGAGCGCACGCAACGCGTCATCGAAAAGACGCGCGACGGCAGCACGATCGGCGACATCGCAAACGCTGCGAGTCAACGTCGCATCGGACGTGGCCAGTGCATCGAGCGCGCCCTTGTCGACGTCGCACACGTGCACGCGCGCGCCTTCGCGCACAAACGCTCGCGCGGTCGCGAGTCCGATGCCGCTCGCGCCAGCAGTGATGAGGACGCGGGCATCGTTCAGTTGAAGGTCCATGGTAGGCGTCCGGTGAGGCGGCGCACGTCGAGCGCGCCTTCCGCTATCATAGCCGCGAACAGAGCCGCCACCCAACGGCCTTCGCGTCGTATTTCAATCCCGCCACCGGAGGATTCATGGATCGTTCGCCGTTCAGCCGTCGTCGTCGCGCGTTGCTGCAAGGAAGTGCCGCTGTTACTGCGCTTGGATCGCTGGGCTTTCCGGCGATCGTGAAAAGCCAGGCGGACGCAATCCGCTTTGGCCATTTGACGCCGCGCACTGGGTTTCTCGGGCCGCTCGGCGAATACGCGGTGATGGGCGTCACGCTCGCGGTGGAAGAGATCAATGCGGCGGGCGGCGTGATGGGCCGCAAGATCGAGCTGATCGCGGAAGACAGCGTCAATCCGCAGACAGCGTCGACGAAAGCCGAGCGGCTGCTCGAGCGCGACAAGGTCGCGGTCATCATCGGTGAGATCAGCTCTGCGTCGGGTCTTGCCATCGCGCAGGTTGCGCAACGGAACAAGACGCTCTTTTTCAATACGGGCTGCAACTCGGACGAGCTCCGCGGCAAGTCATGCAACCGCTACATGTTTCACACCGAGGCCGCCAACAGCATGTACGTGAACGCCGAGGGGCAAGCGCTGTTGCGCGACGGCATGGTGAAAGGCAAGAAGTGGTTCAGCTTGACCGCCGATTACGCGTTCGGCCACGATCTGCTCAAGGTCGCGAAGCGTTTCATGACGAAGAATGGCGGCACGTTCGCGGCCGACGAGCTCGTCGCGACGGATCTCACCGACTTTTCGCCGTTCATGCTGAAGATCCGTAATGCGAAACCGGATCTCGTCGTCTCGAATCTTGCCGGCGCGCAGATCACGAACTTCATGAAGCAGTACATGGAATTCGGCCTGCCGTATCCCGTCGCGGGTTTCGGTTTCGATACCGCGGTGGCATGGGGGGCAGGGAAGGGCAATGTCACGGGCATTTGGCCGCTGGTGTGGGATTCTCAAGTCAAATCTCCGTCGGCGCAGAAATTTACCGACGCCTTCACCAAAAAGTACGGCAAGCCGCCGGAAAATCAGGCGTGGGGCGACTATTTGTCGACCAAGCACGTGGCACAGGCGATGAACGAGTTGAAGACAACGGACTCCACCAAGATCGTCGAGCATCTCGAAAAAGGCGCGCGCTTCGACGTCCTGAAGACGCGTGAGGGCTACTACCGCAACTGGGACCATCAATTGTTGGGCGAGATGTATACGATCCGTTTCAAGCCGGCGAATGAAGTGAAGAGTCAGTGGGACCTTTTTACCCTGTCGCCGCCGGTGCCCGCGGCAAGTGAAAGCCTCGAAGTCCTCGCCCCCACGCGCGAGGAAAACGCTTGCACGATGCCCGCGTAATGTAACGCCGTCCGCGCGCGATCTCGGTTCGCGCGCGGGCTTGCCATGATCGCCATCCAGATCTTCGAGCAGGTTCTGAATGGACTGCTGGTCGGTGCGTATTACCTGCTGATCGCGTTGGGTCTGTCGCTCATCTTCTCGCTCGGCGGTCTCGTCAATCTTGCGCACGGTGCTTTCTATGCGCTCGGCGCGTACTTTGCCGTCAAATTGGGCGGCATACTGGGTTTCGCCGGCGTCATGGTGGCATCGCCGGTGCTGGTTGCGCTGCTCGGTCTTGTCATTGAACGATTTCTGTTTCGGCGCTTCTATCGCGCGGATCCAGCGCTCGGGTTACTGCTGACGTTTGGCCTCGCGATGGTTGCCGAGCAAGCGTTGCGGCTGATCTTCGGCGCGGCGCCGATACCGTTCTCGATTCCCGATGCGCTCCGCGGCCAGATTCTGGTCGGCGATTTTATTTACTCCAAATACCGCTTGTTGATGCTGGCCGTTGCCGCGGCGGCGGTCGCCGGATTGTGGTTTCTACTGCAGCGAACGCCGTTCGGGCGCGTCGTCCGCGCCGGCGTGCAGAACCCCGACATGGTCGCCGCGCTCGGCATCTCGCTCGCACCGTACATGAGCGGCGTGGTTGCGATCAGCGTCGCGTTGGCTGCCCTCGCGGGGGTGCTGCTTGCGCCGATATCGGGCGTGCATCCCGCGATGGGCGCCGAGATTCTCACAGCCGCTTTCGTTGTCGTGGTGATCGGCGGTCTGGGTTCGTTCTGGGGCGTGGTCTGCGCCGCACTGATCGTCGGCGTGGTGCGCGGGCTGACGGTCTACTTCTATCCCTCAGCTGCCGAGGCATCGATGTACTTGCTGATGGTGCTCGTCCTGCTGATTCGCCCGCGAGGCTTGCTGGGCGAACGGATTCTGCGGTTCGAATGAGATACCGTGATGTTTGTCAAGCGGTGTCTTCATATCGCAGCGCTGTCGGCGTCGAGTGCCGCAACGAAGGGTCGCCGATGTTTTGCCACGGAGTAAATGGCGAGCAACAATTTGTGCATGCACGCCACCAAGGCGACCTTCGGCAACTTGCCGCGGGTGCGCAATCGTTGGTAATGGGCGCGCAGCCAGGGATTGAAACGCACCGCGGTCAACGTCGGCATCCAAAGGGCCGCGCGCAATCGGGCGTTGCCGAGGGGGTGCAATCCAGCGTGGCGGGTGCTGCGTTTACCCGATTGTTTGAGTCCGGGGATCGTGCCGACGTAGGCGGACAGCGCGCGGGCGCTGCGGAAGCTCGCCGGGTCGCCGACTTCGGCGACTACGAAGGCCGCGGTATTAGAGCCGATGCCGTCGATGGTGGTCAGCAACCGTCCGACCTCGTGCTCGCGCAGAGCGTTTTCGATGTCGCGGTCGAGCTCACGCAGGCGGCGGCGCAGCACGTCGAGATCATCACACGCGTAGCGGATCTGCATGCGGTACGCGGCGCTGTGATGTTGCCCGACCGAGCGGCGAGCGGCTTCGATGAGAGCGCGGGCCAAGTCCAAGCCGACGTGATGCCGGCCGTCGTAGCGCAGGGCCGCCAGACGGCGCACCGACACGCCGCGGAAGGCGGCTGCGGTGGGGTACTCGCGCAAGATGGCACTGGCGAGTTCACTCTCGAGGGTGCGCACGTAGCGAGTGAATTCCGGGAAGCCCAGATCGACCAAGCGGTGCAATTGCCGCAGGCGATCGCCGAAGTCTTGCAGCAGTCGCTCGCGCAGACGTACCAGCTCGCGCAGCTCCTCGGTGAGCGCATCGGGCAGCGGGGCGACCGCCGGCCGCTTCTGTGCGGCGAAGCGAGCGATGCCGACTGCATCGATCGCATCGGTCTTGGTGCGCTGGAGCTCCTCGCCAGCGAACCGATGCGTGCGCAGTGGATTGAGCAGCGCGATTCTATGGCCTGCCGCGGCGAGCACGGCGAACAGATTTTTCCAGTAGTGACCGGTAGCCTCCATGACGATGAGCACTTCACCCGGGGCGCCGAGCAACGCGAGTACTTTTTGGTAACCCGCGGCGTCTTCGGTAAACGGTGTCGCTTTCAATTCCACCGCAGCATCCGCGTTAACGATTGCAACGACATGCGTCTCCGAGGCGATGTCGATTCCGGCGAAGCGCATATGACCTCCTGGCGACGGAGGAAGTCGGGAGCCTCGGAGCCGGTGCGTCTGTCCACGCTTGTGCATGCGAGGACACGGCAACGCCGGCCTCGGGATACCGTTCGGACCTTGAGCACCGGTCGAGGGCGCCAATCTCATTTCCGAAGCGCAAGCTTCAAGCGCCGCCACGGCGACCCTCTCCCGGTTCCGTCGGCGTCCATTCTGCGCGGAGACGCCTGATGAGTGGACACCATACAAGCGCCGCAGGGCCGTCCCAAGGCGCGAATTACTCCCCCTCTGGGGGCAGCGCAGCGGCCGCATTGGCCACTGAGGCCGCAAGCGTGGGGGTCCAACAATGAGCGCCGCGCAGGACGGACAAAAACAGGCTGTCGCTAGCGAGGCGATCAAATACGCTATCAGCGATGCGTGGATCGGCGTCGGCTCCGGATCGACTGCCAACTTGTTCATC
>DASPYC010000079.1:0-9902 GCA_035636955.1 Casimicrobiaceae bacterium | reverse complement strand
TCTGCGCGGGCGTCAACTCCGGCGCATGCAGTAGATACGCGATGATCGTCGGCACGACGTTCAGCCATGTCGGCCGATAGCGCTCGACCAGCGGCCACCATTGCGAGACGCTGAAACGATGCGGCATCACAATGCTGCCGCCGGAGACCAACGGCGCAACCGTCGCGATGCATTGGCCGTTGATGTGATAGAGCGGCAGCGATGAAAGCACGCGGTCGTTCTCCGTCAGCTCTTGCGCCAACGCTACTGCGCTGCCGGCATGAATCATGTTCGCGTGCGACAGCAGCACGCCTTTCGGCATCCCCGTTGTGCCTGACGTGTACATCAGCATCGCCGGCGACTTCGGTTCGATGGGGGCGAGAACCCCAGATTCGCCACCAAAATCGCCGGGGTCATCAGGCGAAACTGTGTGAACGTTCGTAAATGCGCCGGTGCGCTCAATTGACGATCGTAGACGGGCTTCCAGGTCGGGTGCGACGAATATGGTCGCAGGCGCCGCGTGACGAAGGACGTGATCGAGCTGTGAGTCCTGCGCGAGCAAGTTGATCGGCAGCACGACATAGCCGCCATACATTGCACTCAGGAAAATCGACGCCGCGGAAACGCCATTCGGCAGCATGAAGCCGACGACGGCGCCCGGCGCAATTTCACGCCGTTGCAAGTCGCCGGCGAACGAACGCGCGCAGCGTCGGAGTTCGGCATAGGACAGCGTCGACTGCGCCTCCGGCGCCAACAGAAACGGCGCGGAAGACAAACGCTCCGCCTTCTCGTCAATGACGTCGCGAAACGTCCGCATCCGTCGCCTGCTACAGGCCGTGGCGGCGTCGATAGTCGCCGAACAACTCATCGTCGGTCGGCTCGCGTACCTGCTCGGCCGCCAACGGATGAACAACACGCGTGATATTGAGAAAGTGCCGGTAGTTGAGATTATCGGAGATGCTGTTCCCGCCCCAGCTTCCGCAACCCATCGACAGCGAGAACGGCAGCGCATTATCGTAGCTGCCGCCGGTCGCAAAGCAATGCGCCTGATTGACGATCACGCGGCAGACGGGAAGCGTCTCCCCGAGTGTGAGCGCGCGTACGGGATCGCGCGAATGCAGACCGATCGAGTGACCGGCGCCCTGATAGTCGAGAATGCGTGCGGCCAGTTGCGCGGCTGCGGCGAAGTCGGGGACGCGATAAAACGTCAGCACCGGCGATAGCTTTTCGCCCGAGAAAGGATGTTCGGGGCCGACATCGCTTTCCGCGACGATCAGAAATCGTGCGTTGTCCACTTCCGGCCGCACGAAGCCAGCCAGCGCGGCAATCGTCGCCGAATCCTTGGCGATGACGGCGTTCGACAGCTTGCCATCGCCGAACATCTCATCCTCGAGGCGGCGAGTCTCTTCCTCATCCAGCAGCAATCCGCCTTCACGCGCGAACGCTGTCAGCAACGCGTCGGCGACAGCCTCGACCGCGATCACGCTGTTCTCGGACGAGCAACTCGTCGCGTTGTCGAAGATTTTTGAGCGCGCGATTTTCGCGGCGGCGTCGTCCACGTCCGCGGTCTCATCGACGATCACCGCGACATTTCCCGGTCCGACGCCAATCGCCGGTGTGCCGCTCGAATACGCCGCGCGGACGTTGGTCGCCGATCCCGTGGCGACCACCAAGTCCGCCTGCCGCATCAACTCGAACGTGTGCTCGCGCGAAATGGGCAGCGGCAGCATCTGCACAAGATCGCGTGGCGCACCGATGCGGTCGAGCTCTGCGTGAACGTAGTCGAGCAACAGCATGAGCGTGCTGGCGCCTTTTGGCGACGGCGCCAGAATGATCGCGTTGCGACCCTTTAACGCGTTGATGATGTTATTCGCGGGCGTTGCCGCGGGATTGGTCGACGGCGTGATCGCGGCAACGACGCCCACTGGACGCGCGATCTCAATCAACCCGTTGTCGTGATCTTCGTCGATGATTCCGACGGACTTGGCGCCGCGCAAATCCCGCAGCAGTCCCATCGTCTTGCGCCGATTCTTGGCGATCTTGTCGGCGACGTTGCCGAGGCCGGTGTCGCGCACCGCACATTCCGCCAGCGCGCGATTGCGCGCCGGCTCGACGATGGCCCAACCGGCGGCCGTAACCAGCTCGTCGACCTGCGCTTGCGACCAATGATCGATCGCGTTCTGCGCGATGCGCGCCCGCGCGACCAGACCGGCGATGACCACGCTCAACGGCGACGAAAACGGCTTGTCACGCACATTCATTCGGGCGTGATCTTCGCTTCGCGTATCACGTATTCCCATTGCTTGAGCTCGTCACGAATGAGCTTCTCGAATTCGGCCGGCGTGTTCGACGTCGCTTCGGCGCCTTGAGCCAGAAGCTTCTCGCGCGTTTCGGGCGTCTGCAGCACTTTGACCATCGCTGCATTGAGCTTCGCGACAATCGCCGGCGGCGTCTTGGCGGGAACGAGCGCGCCGTACCAGGAGTTCACAACGCAGTCGACGCCCTGCTCCGCAATCGTCGGCACATCGGGCGCGGCGATGCTGCGCTTGTCGCTCGCGACGGCGATGGCTTTCAGCTGCCCAGCCTTCACGTGTTGCCAAGCGGCGGGCAACGACACGATCGCGAATTGAACCTGTCCGCCGAGTATGCCTGCAATGGCAGGGCCCCCGCCTTTGTACGGAACGTGAACGATGTCCACGCCGGCCTTCAACTTAAAGAGCTCGCCCGCGACATGCGCCGGCGAGCCGACGCCGACCGACGCGTAGTTGAGCTTGCCTGGTCGCGCTTTCGCATACGCAATCAATTCCTGGACGTTGTTGACCGGAACACTTGGATGAACGACGATGATCTGCGGAATGTAAGCGGCGAGACTGACCGCGGTGAAATCTTTCTCGACATCGAAAGGGAGCTTGTCATAGAGCTTCGGATTGATCGTGTGCGATGACAATGTGAACAGGATCGTATAACCGTCCGGCGCTGCTTTCGCCGCGAGATCGGTGCCCAGGTTCCCCGCCGCGCCGCCCTTGTTGTCGACAATGATCGGCTGACCGAGCGCGGTCGACAACGGTTCATTGACGACGCGCGCGACAATGTCGGTGCCGCCCGCGGGCGGATAGGGAACGATCATGCGAATCGGCTTGGTCGGATAATTCTGCGCGCTCGAAGTCGTGGCCGCGGCGAGCCCGAATAACATTGCGAATGCCAGCTTCACTATCGACATACGTTCGCGACTCCTCATATCACTCGATTACCCGGTTCCGCGATCGCTTCGGCTTGCGCGCATATCGCCCTCCGCGGATCAGGCCGCCAAGACCGCTTCGGCGGACACGAACTTGAGCTGCAGTGCGTCCGCAACCGCGCGATACGTAACTTCGCCGAACGCGATATTGAGACCGTTGCGCAGGTGAACGTCGGATGCCAGCGCTCGCTTCCAACCCTTGTCCGCAAGCGCGAGCACAAACGGCAACGTCGCATTGTTGAGCGCGAACGTCGACGTGCGCGGCACGCCGCCCGGCATGTTGGCGACGCAATAATGGACGACGTCATCGACAATGTAGGTCGGATCCGCGTGTGTCGTCGGCCGCGACGTCTCGAAACAACCGCCCTGGTCAATCGCAACGTCGACGACAACTGAACCGGGCTTCATCTGCTTGATCTGCGCAGCGGACACGAGCTTTGGTGCCGATGCCCCGGGAATCAACACGCCGCCAATAACCAAATCGGCGTTGGTGACATGGCGATCGATGGCGTCACGCGTCGAGAATACTGTGTTGAGCGGTCGTCCGAATTGCGTCCACAGCCGTCTCAGCACGTCGACGCTGCGATCGAGCACCCACACTTCTGCGCCCATGCCGAGCGCAATGTGAATCGCATGCGTCCCGACAACGCCGCCGCCCAGCACGACAACTTTCGCAGGGTCTACGCCGGGAACGCCGCCGAGCAGGATGCCTTTGCCGCCATGTGCCTTTTCGAGATAGTGGGCGCCGGCTTGCACAGCCATTCGCCCCGCAACTTCGGACATCGGCGCGAGCAGCGGCAGTCCACCCGTTGCTGAAGTCACCGTCTCGTACGCGATGCAAACGGCGCCGCTCTCCACCAAATCGTTCGCCTGCTCGGGATCCGGCGCGAGATGCAAATACGTGAAAAGCACTTGACCGGGCCGCAGCATCCGTCGTTCGACCTGTTGCGGCTCTTTCACTTTGACGAGCATGTCGGCGGCGTCGAACACCTCGCGCGCCGTTGCCGCGATGTCGGCGCCTGCGCGTACGTAGTCGTCATCGGTCATCCCGATGCCCTGCCCCGCATCGTGCTCGACGATCGCCTGGTGTCCGTGATCGACCGCCTCGCGCACCGATTCGGGCGTCATGCCGACACGGTTTTCCAATATCTTTATTTCTTTGGGTACGCCGATGCGCACGAAGCCCCTCCTACCCGAAATGATCGGCCAACCAGCGCCGTACTGTGAAAGAAGCTTATCATTTCGCTTCTACCGCATCCCTCGCGCCGGGCCGACGTCCCGCGCGCTCACCGGAGACCACGATGGGCCACGCCGAACACAAGCTTCACGATCAGCCACAACCACGAACGATTTCGCTTGACGAATACTGGATGCCGTTCACGCCGAACCGCGAATTCAAAGCGGCGCCGATGCTCGTCGTGCGCGGCGAGGGCATGTACTACTGGAATGATCGCGGCGAGAAGCTGATCGACGCGGCGTCGGGCATGTTCTGCTGCGCGGCGGGTCACGGGCGCAAGGAAATCGCCGAAGCCGTGTACAAGCAACTGCAGGACCTCGACTTTATCGCGCCATTCTTGCGTGGCCACCCCAAAGCCTTCGAGCTCGGCGCGCGCGTCGCCCAGCTGACGCCAGGCGATCTCAATCGCATATTTTTCACGAATTCGGGCTCCGAGGCAGTCGACACGGCGATGAAGGTTGCCCTCGCGTATCACCAGGCACGCGGCCAAGGCGGCCGGACGATGTTCATCTCGCGCGAGCGCGCCTACCACGGCGTCAATTTCGGTGGTGTCTCGCTGTCGGGGATGGTGAACAACCGGCGCAAGTTCGGCCCGACGCTGCCCGGCATCGCGCACATGCGCCACACGCATATCAAGGACAACTACTTTACGCGCGGCGAAGGCGCGCACGGCGTCGAACTGGCCGAAGACCTCGTTCGCTTTGTGAATCTCTACGGCGCGGAAAACATCGCCGCTTGCTTCATCGAGCCGATCGCCGGCTCCACAGGCTGCCTCGTGCCGCCTCAGGGCTATTTGAAGCGGATCCGCGAAATATGCGACGCGCACGGCATCCTGCTCGTGTTCGACGAAGTGATCACCGGGCTCGGTCGCACGGGTCACAATTTCGCCGCGCAAGCGTTTGGCGTCACGCCCGACTTGATCACGATGGCCAAAGCGCTCACCAACGGCGCGCAGCCGATGGGCGCCGTCGCGATCTCGGAACGCATCCACGATACGATCATGGGCGCAGCGGCCGACGGCGCGATCGAGTTCTTCCACGGCTACACATATTCCGGCCATCCGGCGGCGTGCGCCGCGGGGCTTGCAGCGCTCGACATCTATCGCGACGAAGGACTCTTCGAGCGCGGCCGAGAGCTGGCGCCGTACTTCCAGGAAGCGATGTTTTCATTGCAAGGCGCGCCGAATGTGGTCGACATCCGTGGCTACGGCATGTTTGCCGCCATCGAGGTCGCAAGCGATGGCGTGCCGGGCCGGCGCGGTCACGCGTATCAGAAAAAATTATTCGAGAACGGCTTGCATCTCAAAAGCACCGGCGACTCCGCGATCGTCGCGCCGCCGCTGATCGCCGAGAAGCGGCACATCGACGAAATCCACGACAAGCTCAAGAAGACGCTTGCAATGCTTTAGCAACGACCAGGCAAAACGGGAGGCAGTGATGAAACAACCAATGACGATGATGTTGGCAGTTGCCGCACTGATCAGCGGCGCAGCGCTCGCTCAAACGAAGGAAGTGACGATCGGTTATCAGGACATGCTCGATCCCTATCGGAGCGCGCAGGAAACGAAGGAAATCGAGAAGGCGACCGGTTACAAAATCAACTGGAAACAGTTCGGCGGCGGCGGCGAGGTCATCAAGGCGATGGCGTCGGGCGCCGTGCAGGTCGGCGAAGTCGGTTCGGCCGGCATCGCGGCCGCCGTATCGCGCGGCGAGCCGTACGAGCTTTTCTGGATCCTGGACGACATAGGCGACGCCGAAGCACTCGTCGTGAAGAACGGCTCCGGCATCAATTCGGTCGCCGATCTCAAGGGGAAGAAGATCGCCGTTCCGTTCAACTCGACGACGCATTTCCACACGATGGTCGCGCTCGAACAGGCGAAAGTGAATCCCGCCGACGTGCAAATTCTCAACATGCGTCCGCCGGAAGTGCGCGCGGCGTGGCAGCGGGGTGACATTCAAGCGACGTTCATTTGGGATCCCGTTCTGGCCGAAGTGAAGAAGGACGGCAAGGTCATCATCTCGTCCGGCAAGATTTCCGCCGACACGGGGAAGGCAACGTTCGACGGCTACATCGTCAACAAGGACTGGGCAAAGACGAACCGCGATTTCATGGTGAAGTTCGTCAAGGTCCTCGCCGCCTCCGACGAGAAATACCGCGCGAACAAGGCGAAGTGGACCGCCGATTCGCCGGAAGTGAAAGCAGTGGCGAAGTGGTCCGGTGCAAAGCCGGAGGATGTTCCGGCCGGGATGGCGCTCTATCAGTTTCCGACATTGGGCGAGCAGGCAAGCAAGTGGTTGGGCGGTGGAAAGAACAGCGTCGCAGCGAAAGCGCTTGCGGCTACCGCGGAATTCCAATTGTCGCAAAAACAAATCGAGAAGACGCTTCCCGATTATTCGGTTGTCGTGAATCCGACGTACGCACAGGATGCCGCGAAGTGACTGAGCGCGTTGTCGTTCCCGCGAAAGCGGGAACGACTTGAAATCGATCCTCCAGGTTTTCTGTGCCTTTAAACCGCAAACTCGAAGTTCGACACGTCAGCGTCAACTACGCCGGACCCGGCGGCCGCTCGACGCTGGCGCTGTCCGACATCAATCTCGGTCTCGATCCCGGCGACTTCATCGTCGCGCTCGGCGCGTCGGGCTGCGGCAAGACGACGCTCCTATCGTGCATCGCCGGTTTTCTGCAGCCGTCGCAGGGCGAAATCGTTCTCGACGGCAAGCACGTCGTTGCGCCGGGCGCCGAACGCGGCGTCGTGTTCCAGAAGCACGCGTTGATGCCATGGCTCAACGTCATCGAGAACGTCGAGTTCGGCTTGCGCATGCGTGGCGTTGCCAAAGGCGAGCGGCGTTCGATTGCGCTCGACAAGCTTCGCACCGTCGGTCTCGAGAAGTTCGCCGAAGCTCCCGTCTACCAAATCTCCGGCGGCATGCAGCAGCGCGTGGGCCTCGCCCGCGCGCTCGCGAGCGACCCCGAAGTGATGCTGATGGACGAGCCGCTCGGCGCCCTCGACGCGTTGACCCGCGAGCAAATTCAAGAACTGATCCTGCATCTGTGGTGGAAGACGAGAAAGATGTTCTTCTTCATCACGCACAGCGTCGAAGAGGCGCTCTTCCTCGCCACCGAGTTGATCGTGATGATGCCGTCGCCCGGTCGGATTGCGCAGCGCTATACGGTCGATTTCGGCCGGCGCTTCATCGAATGCAAGAACGCGCGCGCGGTTAAGTCGGATCCGGCGTTCATCAGCTTGCGCGAGGACATCCTCGCGCTCATCCAATCGGCTCCGAACGTAGCGGAATTGCTGCCGACGGCCGCCTAAGAGTTCGATGAGCAGTCTCCCCGCGCCGATCTCCGACGGCAAGCAAGTCGCCGGAGAAACGACGCAACCCGAACCGACGCCGCGTCCTGTCAAAGGCTATCGGCTTCCGGGGGAAGGCTCTAGCACGGTGATCAGCGTGGTGAGCGTCATCGCATTGTTCGCGTTATGGTGGACCGCGACGCATCTCGGCTGGATTCGGGATCTTTTTCTGCCCACGCCCGAGCGCATCATCACGAGCTTCGCCGACGCTTGGAACGGCGACATTCAGGGCGGCAAGCCGCTGGCCGAGCATTTCTGGTGGAGCCTCTATCGCGTATTTGCCGCCTTCATTCTCGCCTGTCTGACGGCGATTCCGGTCGGGATCGCGATGGGCGTGTCACGGATCGCGCGCGGCATTTTCGATCCGCCGATCGAGTTCTATCGACCACTGCCGCCGCTCGCCTATCTGCCGCTGATCGTGATCTGGTTCGGGATCGAGGAGACCGCGAAGATCGTGCTGATCTATCTCGCGTGCTTCGCGCCGCTCGCGATGGCGGCGCGTGCCGGCGTACGCAGCGTGACGATCGAGCAGATCAACGCCGCCTATTCGATGGGTGCGTCGAAATGGCAAGTGATCTACCACGTCGTGATTCCCGCAGCGATGCCGGAGATTCTGACGGGGATGCGAATCGCGATCGGCTTCGGCTGGAGCACGCTTGTCGCCGCCGAAATGGTCGCTGCGACCGCGGGATTGGGTCAGATGGTGCTGAACGCCTCGAATTTTCTGCGCACCGATGTCGTCATCATGGGCATCGTCGTCATCGGTGCCGTCGCCTATCTGTTCGATCTATTGATGCGGCGCATCGAGCGGAAGGTGGTTCCCTGGAAAGGCCAAGGTTAACCGTGCGGGTCCTTCTTCGCGCCGCAGGGCCGCCCCAAGGCGCGAAGTACGCCCCCCTCTGGGGGCAGCGCAGCGGCCTCATTGGCCACTGAGGCCGCAAACGCGGGGGTCCTTCCCTACCTGCCTTTTATCCTTCCGTCGGCGTATCGTTGACAACCCAGCGCCGGCTTGCCAACCTCAAACCAATGAACCGTCACCCGCATTTTCAAAAGCTTGCCATCAAGGCGCGCTTGGAGTCGCAGCTTGCGGCTGCGGTCGTTTACGCGTGCGACCTCGATGCGCTGCAGCTTGCGCTGTCAGGCGAATTTGCCGGTTACTTGGCCCCGACGCTCGTCGGGCCGGAAGCGCGCATCCGTGACTTCGCCGGCAAAGCCGGGCTCAACATCTCGCGCCTTCCGATCGTCGATACCAAGGACGACCCGCGTGCAGCGGCGCTTCGCGCGATCGAGCTCGTGCACGAAGGCAAGACGGACGCGCTGATCAAAGGGGGGCTCGGCATCGAAGAGCTGTTGTCGCCGGTCGCGTCGCCCGATTCCGGCCTGCGCACCGAAACGCGCCTTACGCACGCGTTTTTCCTCGATTTACCGGGCATGGACCGCGGCTTGCTGCTGGCGGACGCACAGCTGAACGTCAATCCGCCGCTCGCCGCCAAGCGCGATATCGTGCAAAACACCGTCTACCTGGCGACTGCTCTCGGTGTCGCAGCGCCCCGCGTCGGCTTGCTGGCGGCGCTGGACGGCGCTTCACCGGCATTCCCCTCCACGACGGACGCGCTCGCGCTGAAGGATATGGCCGCACAGGGCGTCATCACCGGGGCGATCGTCGACGGACCGTTCACACCTGAAAGCGCGCTGTCAGTCGAATCCGCCCAGAGTAGTGGCGTCAAATCGGGCATCGCGGGCCAAGTCGATATCATGATTGCGCCCGGGATGGAAACCGCGCTGATGATCCTGAAGACGCTGACGGTGATCACTCGCGGACTTGCCGCGGGACTCGTGCTCGGCGCGAAAGTGCCGATCGTGGTTCCCGCGCGCACCGATTCGATGGAAGTCCGCATCGCCTCTTGCGTGCTCGCTTCGCTGGCAGCAGCGCGGCAGCGCACCTCGAATCAGCTCGCGCGCGCCGGCGTGAAGCTCGGCGAAGCCAGCGCGTCAGCGGTAGCCTGATCAGTTTGTCCCAGCCTCTGCGGCGGAATCTCGCGCCGCGGATTTGCGCTGTCGATAGGGAAGCCCGCATCATCGAGGTTTCGGTA
>DASPYC010000078.1:0-2581 GCA_035636955.1 Casimicrobiaceae bacterium | reverse complement strand
GCCCGAACGGAACGATCGTTGTGTCGTACGATCAGGCGCTCGTTTGGCTGGCGTGCGGATGGACCAAGCCCAATGCGTTTTGCGGCGGCCAAACGAATTACTGGGCCGACCCGCCGGTAGGCGTCACGTCATGAATGATGTGCTGAACGCCGATGTCGTCATCGTCGGGTCCGGTGTCGCCGGCGCAATGACCGGATACTCGCTCGCACGCACCGGCGCGCGCGTGCTGATTCTCGAAGCGGGCCCGCGGGTCGATCGCGCGAAAGCGTTGGTGCATTTCCGAGCGTCGCCGACAAAGGGCCCCAACTCTCCATATCCCGCTCATCCGATGGTGCCGCAGCCGGACTCCGACGCGATCGGCGCGTATTACGTGCAAGCCGGTCCGGATACGTTCAACACGCTGCAAGCGCGCGTTGTCGGTGGCACGACGTGGCATTGGGGCGGACTTGCGCTCCGCTATCACCCGAACGACTTCGTGCTGAAGTCGAAATACGGCGTTGGCGTCGATTGGCCGCTCCAATACATCGACATCGAGCCCTGGTATGTCGAAGCGGAGAATGCGCTCGGCGTTGCAGGTCCGTCGGACGAAGACTGGGGATCGCCGCGATCAGCCGGCTATCCGATGCCGATGGTTGCGCCGACCTATCTTGATCAGGTGATCGCGCGGGCCTGCGCGCAAATTGGCTTGTCGATGGCGCCGTTTCCACAGGCGCGCAACACGATCGGCCGCGACGGTCGGCCGCCGTGCTGCGGAAACGCGTCATGCGTGCCGCTCTGTCCGATCGGTGCGAAGTATGACGCGAGCGTCCACGTCGCGAAGGCCGAAGCAGCCGGGGCTCGCATCGAAGCGCTCGCCATCGCGCATCAAATCATCGTCGATACCGACGGCAATGTGTCCGCGGTCCGCTTCTTACGGCCCGACGGCACCGTGCACGAAGCCCGTGGACGCGTGTTCGTGATTGCCGCGCACACTATCGAATCCGCCAAGCTCCTATTGATGTCGCGCGACAATGCCCACCCGTCAGGCGTCGCCAATTCGAGCGATCAAGTGGGACGCAATCTGCTTACTCAGCTCGACGCGGGGATGATCGGCCTCACCAAAGACCCCATCTATCCGTATCGCGGTCCCGTTTCCACGTCGGGGATAAAGGACTTGCGCGACGGATCATTCCGCGGCCAATTCGGTGCCTGCGCCATGTCGCCGTCGAACGAAGGCTGGACGCGCGCGATCGGTCCGATGAAGGTCGCCAGCACACTGGCCGCAAAGGGCGTTCGTGGCGCAGCGCTGGGCAAAGCGGTGAGCGATCATATTTCGCGCGAATTGGCGATCGGTCCGTCGGTGGAGGTGTTGCCCAGTGCCGACAATCGCGTCACGCTGGCACTCGATCAGCGCGATCCGTTGGGACTGCCGCGACCGCGCATTCATTTCAAGTTCGGCGCCTACGAACTCGAAGGCATGAAGATCGGCATGGCGCACGTCGGCGCGCTGATGAAAGTCCTCGGTGCAACGAACGTGTTACCGCAAGGACCGGTAACGGACGGCGCCGTAATGGGCGGCACGTGCCGGATGGGTAGCGACCCAAAGACATCGGTAGTCGACCGCAACTTGCGCGCGCACGATCATCGGAACTTGTTCATCGTAGGATCGGCCGCATTTCCCACGATTTCGTCGTCGCCTCCTACGCTGACCATTGCCGCCTTCGCGCTGCGTGCAGCGGAACAGATTCGCCTCGACCTCGCGAACGGCTAAAGTAGGGTCAGACTCGAATTTCAGTGATGCTTCGAAAATCGAGTCTGACCCTACTTTCACTCTTATAATTTCACCATGGTTGCCGTGCTGCACGCTGCACCTCGCGCTGCTGCGCCGCAGACGGTTGCGGCGTGGCTCGAATCGCTCGCGCCGACGTATCAGCCCTCCGTGCGTGAGACGTTCGCGACGGCCCTCGATCTTGCGCGCGACCTATGCGGTGATGCGCGCCTGCCCGACGGCGAGGGCGTGCTCGATCGCGCGGTTGGTGCCGCCACGATCATCGCGTCGCTGCATCTCGATCCCGATTCCATCGTGGCAGCGTTGTTGAGCGGCCTGCCGGCCGTCGACGCCTTCGACGCGGACGATATCCAGGCGCGATTCGGCGCCGATGTGGCGACGCTCGTCGGTGGCGTTGCGCGGATGGAATCGATCCGCGCTCACGTCAATACGGGCGGCGGACACGATGCTGCTCTTCAAGCGGAGAATCTCCGCAAGATGCTGCTGGCGATGGTCGACGACATCCGCGTCGTGCTGATCAAGCTTGCCGAGCGCACGGAGGCGCTGCGCTATCTGATGACGGCGGACGAGACAGTGCGTCGCCAGTCGGCGAAGGAGGTTGTCGATATCTTCGCGCCGCTCGCCAATCGTCTCGGCGTGTGGCAATTGAAATGGGAGCTCGAGGTTCTGAGCCTCCGCGCGCTCGAGCCCAACGAGTACAAGAAGATCGCGAAGTATCTGGATGAGCGCCGCCTGGACCGGCAGCGCTTCATCGACAACGTCATCACGAGGTTGCGGCACGAATTGGCCGACGCGGACGTGAAGGCGGAGGTG
>DASPYC010000077.1:0-4902 GCA_035636955.1 Casimicrobiaceae bacterium | reverse complement strand
TGGCCTTGATCAGCGCGAATGCCGCAACGGTGGGGCGTGCAGCCCTCGTCGTGCATGACGCGCTTGCGGCCCACAATGCGTGGCTTGCCGCGATCGCGCTGTCGTTCGAAGGGTTTCGCGCGAACCTTTCGATCCTGGATGAACGCGCTCTTGCGGCGAGACCTGCGCGAGGGCAGATCGACATTGGCGCGCGGCTTCGCGCGTTGCTCGATGGCAGCGCATTGTTCAATCCCGGTGCTGCACGCCGTGTGCAGGATCCGCTGTCGTTTCGAGTGACGCCGCAAGTTCATGGCTCGCTACATTGGATCCTTGGCGAGGCACGCGCGCAAATCGAAATCGAGCTCAATAGCGCCGCCGAAAGTCCGCTCGTCGTGGCTGACGACAGTGTGATGCTCTCGAACGGCAATTTCCATCTGCCTGCGCTTGCCACGACGCTCGACGCGACGGCGATCGCGTTCGCGCAAGCGGCGAGTCTGGCAGTGGAACGCTGTATCAAGTTCATGTCGCCGGCGTTCACCGACTTGCCCCTCCAATTGACACGACACGGTCCTGCGCATTCTGGCTTCGCGACCGTACAGAAGACACTGACTGCGCTATGGGGCGACATTCGGCGATCGGCGAACCCCGCCTCCCTCGATTTTCTGCCGGTCTCCGAGCAGATCGAGGACCATGCGACACAAACATTGTCGGTGGTGGAAAAATTGGATTCGTTGGTAAGTTGCGTTCGCTATCTCGTCGCGATCGAACTGGTTGTTGCCGCGCAGGCGATCGATTTGCGCGGGCTCGATCAAGCGACGCTGGGAAGCGGACCAAGACGCGCGTACGAACGTGTGCGCAGCGCGGTGCCAATGCTCGACGACGACCGACCGCTGGGCCCCGACATCGATCGCGTCGAGGCGCTGGTTCGCGCCGGCTGATTCGGGTCTGGCTGAGAGCGGACGATGCAGTGGTTTCTGCGCAACTGGGATCAGGTCGCGATCGCGCTATGGGAGCATGTCACGATCTCGCTCACCGCACTCTCGATCGCCTTCGTATTGTCACTTGCCATCGGCGTCGTCGCGGCGAGACGGCCCCGGATCTACGCCGTGACGCTCGGCATTGCCGGCTTTCTCTACACGATTCCGACGCTGGCGTTTCTCGCGTTGCTGATACCGATAGTCGGGCTCGGGCGAACAAACGCGATCATCGCGATGGTCGCGTTCTCATTGCTGGTTCTCGTGCGGAACATCGCAACCGGCATTCGCACCGTTCCGGCGGAGGTCGTCGACTCGGCGCGCGGGATGGGGATGAACGCGCTGCAGATTCTGGCGAAGGTCGAGCTGCCGCTTGCCTCGCCCGCGATTGTCGCCGGACTCCGCGTCGCGGCCGTGACCGTCATCAGCATCACGGTGGTGGCCGCCTACATCAACGCAGGCGGCCTGGGGACGCTCATCTTCAACGGCATCGCCAGCGATCATCCGCCGAAGATCTGGGCGGGCGCGTTGACGGCGTGTGCACTCGCCGTTTGCGTCGACCTATCGCTCGCTGCGATTGAGCGGCGCCTGCGACAGTCTCACGCCGGCTGATCGTCGCGCGACACATGCTTGCCGATGCCTGGCACTACATCGCAACACATCCGACGCAGTTCACGACTGCGCTCGCTGTTCACGTTGCCTTGTCGGCGTGCGCGCTGGCAATCGCCGCACTGATCGCGATACCGCTCGGCATCGTCGCGGCGCGTCGCGCCGGTTTTGCGTTGGCCGCGATCAACGCCGCCAACATCGGCCGTACGTTGCCGTCGCTGGCGCTCCTCGCATTGATGATGCCGATCCTGGGCACCGGGTTCGCACCGTCGCTCGTCGCATTGACGTTGCTCGCGCTGCCGCCGATCCTGATCAATACGATCGCCGGCATCATCGGCGTCGAGCGCGACATCGTCGACGCCGCACGCGGCATGGGAATGACATCGCGAGACATTCTGCGCCGCATCGAGATTCCGATTGCGACGCCGATTGTGTTTGCCGGCCTCCGCACGTCGGCCGTGCAGGTCGTGTCGGGCGCGGTGCTGGCCGCGTTCATCGGCGGCGGCGGTCTGGGCGATTTCATCACCGCGGGCATCGCGATGATGGCTGTGCCATTGCTTCTTGTGGGCGCGATCCCCGTCACGCTGTTGTCGTTGGGCGCCGACTACCTATTCGGAACGCTGGAGCGCCGGTTGACGCCACAGGGATTGCGCGCCGAATGATCACGCTCACCGCACTGTCGAAGCGCTTTGCAAACAGCGCGGCGCCGGCCGTCGATGCCCTTTCGCTCGACATCGGCGCAGGTGAAATTTGCGTGCTCATCGGACCGTCGGGGTGCGGCAAGACGACGACGATGCGGATGATCAATCGGATGGTCGAGCCGGACTCCGGGACGATCGTCGTCGGCGATCGAGATGTCACGCGAATCGATCCCGTGGAACTCCGGCGTTCGATCGGCTATGTGATCCAGCAGGTCGGCTTGTTTCCGCACATGACGATCGCCGAGAACATCGCGACCGTTCCGCGGTTGCTTGGTTGGCATCAAGCGCAAATCGATAAACGCGTCGACGAGCTCTTGGACCGCGTCCACATGGACCCGGCACGCGATCGGAGCCGTTATCCGCGCGAGCTATCCGGCGGACAAAAACAGCGCGTTGGCGTCGCGCGTGCGCTCGCAGCCGATCCGCCCGTAATGCTGATGGACGAGCCGTTTGGAGCGCTCGACCCGATCACGCGCGCAAGCCTGCAGGACGAGTTCTTGCGCATATTGCGTGACCTTAGGAAAACCATCGTCTTTGTCACGCACGACATCGATGAAGCGATCCGGATGGGCACACGGATCGCGATCATGCGCGCCGGGAAGCTCGTCCAGTACGACACGCCGGAGGTCATTCTCGCGCGTCCCGCCGATCCTTTCGTCGAGTCGTTCGTCGGCGCCGATCGCGCGCTCAAACGCCTTTCGCTTCTCGCTGTAGGCGGTTACGCGAACAATGAGCCGCCGCCTGCCGACGCACCGCATATCGCACGAGCCGGAAATCTGCGCGATGCGTTGTCCTGCCTACTGTCCGCCGAGGCAAGCCGCGCCGCCGTCGTCGACGCGAATGGCTCCGTCACAGGTACGTTGACACTCGATGCAATCCGCAAAACCTTCTCCGTCAGAGGGGAAGGACGTCGATGAATGGCAGGAAATCGCCCCGCTCCACGCACGTGCGCACCGCCGCGAGGTCCGGCGCAAACATGCGGTCGCGATCCCAGAACGGAACAACTTCGCGCACGAGCGCGACCGCGTCGCGCAGTCGCGGCGACGTTTGCAGCGGACGCCGCAGGTCGACACCTTGCGTGGCGGCGAGGAGCTCGATCGCGGCAATGCCGCTGATATTGGACACCATCGGCGCAAGGCGCCGCGCAGCATTCGTTGCCATGCTGACGTGATCTTCCTGATTGGCCGATGTCGGCAGTGAATCGACCGAATGCGGATGTGCGAGCGCCTTGTTTTCCGAGGCGAGCGCCGCAGCGGTCACATGCGCAATCATGAAACCGGAATTGACGCCACCTTCCTCCACCAAGAATGGCGGCAGGCCCGAGAGATTTGCGTCCATCAGCAGCGCGATACGCCGTTCGGAGAGTGCGCCGATCTCGGCGACGGCGAGCGCAAGATTGTCCGCCGCGAAGGCGACCGGCTCGGCGTGAAAATTGCCGCCGGATAGTACTGCGACGTCTTCATCGCCGTCGACGAAGACAAGCGGATTGTCCGACACCGCATTCGACTCGGTGAGCAACACCGACGCCGCGTGGCGCATTTGGTCGAGACACGCTCCCATCACTTGCGGCTGGCAGCGGAGACTGTACGGATCCTGCACCCGTGGGCAGTCGACGTGCGACGCGCGAATCGCGCTGCCGGCGAGAAGGTTGCGATAAATGCGCGCAGCGTCGATTTGTCCCCGGTGGCCCCGCACTGCCTGTATGCGTGCGTCGAACGGCGTATCGCTGCCGAGGCACGCATCGACCGCCAGCGCGCCGGCCACGAATGCGCCCGCCATTGCACGCTCTGCGGCGAACAATGCGGCGAGCGCGATGGCCGTCGACACCTGCGTGCCGTTCAGCAACGCCAAACCTTCCTTCGGCGCAAGATTGAGTGGAGCCATGCGGGCGGCGGCAAGTGCCAAGGAGGCTTCCATCACTCGGCCATCGACGCGCGCGAATCCTTCACCGATCATTAGCGCGGCCAAATGCGCGAGCGGCGCGAGATCGCCGGATGCGCCCACCGATCCTTGCGCCGGAATGCATGGCATCACGCCGGCGGCGAGCAGCTTTTCGAGTGCCTCGATGACCTCGTAACGAACGCCCGAATAGCCGCGCGCGAGCGCCGCAATCTTGAGTGCGATGATGAGCCGAACGACGGCATCGTCCAGCAGCGGTCCGGTTCCGGCGGCGTGCGACAAGACGAGCGCGCGCTGCAATTCCGCAAGCCGCGATGCATCGATGCGGGTCCGCGCGAGCGATCCGAATCCCGTATTGACACCGTAGACCACGCGATCCTGGGTCAGTACGCGGCCGACCGCATCGGCGGCCGCATCCACGCGCGCGCGCGCATCGGGAGCGACGTCGACCGGCGCCGGTGCGCTCCATAGCAGGCGCAGCTGCTCGAGTGTGACGTGCCCGGGTTCGAGCGTGACAGCGATCATCGGATAACGGCGCTTGCAGGCCAGGTCAGCATGTTATCCGATGCGACATCCGAGGCTCCCGCGTGGCGGCGCGACCACCCCGCGCTGAGCGCTTCGGGGAGCCGCGTAAATGGAACGTGCGCACGCGAGCCTCGATCGTGCTATGTTTGCCGTCCACTTGCGGGCAGAACCAACGCACGATCAAGCGTAACAATTTATTGCGTCGTCAAGGCTTC
>DASPYC010000076.1:0-2217 GCA_035636955.1 Casimicrobiaceae bacterium | reverse complement strand
GACGATGCGGACGATATCCTGCTGCTCGGGATTCAACTTGCCGCCGACATTGTCGCGAAGCAGCTCCGCACCCTCCCGAACGGCGGTCAGCGGCGTTTTCAATTCATGGGAAACGTGGCGCAGGAAGCGTGTCTGCTGTTGCTCGAGCTCGGACAGCCGCGCGCGCAGCCATTCCAGCCGCTGTCCCACGTAGCGCAAATCCTGCGGTCCCGAAACGCGAATCGCATGGGTAAAGTCGGCGGTGCCCATTTGCCGAATCGCCTGATCGAGTTGCCGAATCGGCCGGGCGATCAGCACGGCAAACATGATCGCGAGCGCAATGGCAATCGCAACAGTCGCGAGCCCGACCCAGAACCACTTCTCGCGTCCACGACTCGCGGTTTCCTGCAGCCGTTCGATCGCGTGCTGCGTGAGCTGATTGGTGGCTGCCGTCGCTTCGCGCGTGCCGTCGACGAGCTTCGCGTATCCGTCGACGATTTGCGTTGCGATCTCGGGCGTTCGCTTCGGTGACGCGAGGCTTTGATAGAGACGGTTCTCCTGGACGGTGAGGTCATCGAGTGCTGCGATTTGCGACGGTTCAAGCGGCAGCGATGCGAGCTCGCGCGCGGCAAGGCGGAAATCCTCCCGCACGTGCGCGTAGTCCTCGAGCAGCAAGTTGTCTTCGAGAATGAGGTGCTGACGCGCAATCCGCTCGAGCGTCGCGGTTTGCTCGAACATCAGACGGCTGGTCCGTCCTGCTTGCGCCGCCTGCAGCACCTCCGTGCCCGCTTGCGATGACAGACGGTCAAGTGAAAGGATCAATTCGGCGAGCGCGTAGACCAACGGCAGGCTGACGAGCAGAAAGCCCAGCAGAATGAACTTGAGGAACGAGCGCGGGTAGTACATGCTGGATCGGCAGCTGCCTCGCTATAATCCGCACGATTATGACACTCTCACCCTACTCGCGACGCGTCCTGGAAACGATACGCGGTTCCGCGATGTTCGAGCGATGCCCGCGGCAATCCCGCCCGTTTTCGCGGTGATCGCGGCGGTCGCACGGAACGGCGTCATCGGCCTTGAAAATCGGCTGCCATGGCGGCTCCCCGACGACCTGAAGCGGTTTCGCGCGCTGACGAGCGGTCACACCGTCATCATGGGACGCAGAACTTGGGAATCGCTGCCGCGTGCTCTGCCGAATCGCCAGAACATCGTCGTCACGCGAACGCCGGGCTATGTCGCAGACGGAGCGGACACGGCGGGATCGCTCGCTGACGCGCTGTCGCGAGCCAATATGCCGGCGCCGATATTCTGCATCGGCGGCGGAGCGCTCTACCGCGACGCGCTTCCCCTCGCTGACACGCTGTATATCACTGAGATCGATCGCGCGTTTACCGGCGACGCGATGTTTCCACCGCTCGATCGCGACCAATGGCGAGAAATCGATCGCGAGTCGCACACGCTCGGCGGTCCCGATGGTTTTGATTACGCGTTCGTTACGTTTCTGCGCATCGGTACATGAGCGCCGCAATCGTGTGGGTCGAATAGGCCGGTCGATAACATTCTCGCGTTGGCGAGGGAGGCAACGATGTCCGAAGATACGTTTCACGTCCACGGCCCGCACGACCACGAGCTCGAGCATGCCGCCCATTCCAAGGATCCGTTTGCCGGCCGCATCGCGGTCATGACGGCGATCTTCGCAACAGTCGGCGCGCTGTTCGGCTACATGAGCGGCGCGACGCAAAACGACGCGCTGCTCTACAAGAACGACGCCGCGATCAAGAAGACCGAGGCGTCTGATCAGTGGAATTTCTATCAGGCAAAAAGCAGCAAGCAGAACTTGGCCGAGCTCGGCGCCGTCCTGGCATCCGCCGAGCAAAGCGAGAAGTTTCGTTCCGAAGCCAAGCGCTATTCGGACGAAAAAGGCGACATCATGAAAGAAGCGAAAAAATTCGAGGAACAGGCTAAGGCGTCGGAGATCAAGAGCGAAGCGTCGATGCATGTCCATCATCGGTGGGCGCAGGCGACAACCCTTATTCAGATCGCCATTGCGCTCGCTGCAATCACGCTGCTGACGCGGAACAGTCGGCTCAAATACTTCAGTTATGCGGTCGCCGTCGTGTCGCTGGTCTTAGGCGCGCTGGCGGCGCTCCACATGTGACCCGTGCGCGGATCCGCATTCGCGCCGCCGGGCGCGAATTGCGCCCGCCGGGGGCAGCGCCGCCGCAAGCGTAGGAGTCC
>DASPYC010000075.1:0-5795 GCA_035636955.1 Casimicrobiaceae bacterium | reverse complement strand
CGGTCATCTGCGACATGATCTGTTGTTCGGTGAAGTTCTTGCCGCCGACGATGATGTTCTGCGCCGTCGCAAGCGATGCGATGTTCACGAGCAACGACGCCGCGACGAACGCGAGAATCCGAGTCATCTTCATTTTTGCCGCCTCCAATGATTATGTTTTGCCATTACGTTCAACGCCCGAGAGCCGGGTTCTCTCATCGTAGCGGATTGACACCCCGCGGAACGACCCAATACGCCAGCGCACCAACAGCGTAATCGACGAGCACGGCAAGGAGCGCGGTCGGAATCGCGCCCGCGAGCATCATGCCGGGCTCGTTCAGGTCGATGCCGGTAAAGATCAGCTCGCCCAGCCCGCCGCCGCCGATCAGAAACGCGAGCGGCGCGGTACCGACGTTCACCGCCAGCGCGGTGCGGATGCCGGCAAACGTGACGAACAATGCGTTCGGAAGCTCGACGCCGGAAAGAATCTGGATGGGTCGCATCCCCATCCCAGTCGCCGCCTCGATGAAGTGCGCCGGAACGCCGAGCATGCCCGCATAGGTGTTCCGCACGATGGGCAGCAACGACGCCGCCCAAAGCCCGAAGATCGCGGGAACGACGCCGATACCGAGAAAGGTCATCGCAAGCGCGAGCACAGCGAGAGTCGGAATCGTGCTGCCAAGGTTCAACGCCTGCATGATGGTTTCGGCCGCGCGCCGCATTCCAGGTCGGCTCAGCCACAAGCCGAGCGGTACGCCCACTGCGATGGCAAGACTGCCCGATATCGCCACCAGTTTGATGTGCTGCTGCGTGAGAAAGACGATATCGCCGCGGTACTTGCCGATCGAATCGATCAAGCCGCTGCGTTGCGCGATGATGCCGAGCGAAAACGCGACGACGAGCGTAATCGCCGCGAACCACCGTCCCGACATGACGGCGCGAATCGCCATTCAGTGCGCGGCGCCCGGGGCGCGGTAGGTTTCGCCGAGGAGCCGCGTAATGCCCCGCTGGGTGACACAGCCGACGAACACGCCATTGTGATCGACGCACGCGAGCCAGCGGATGTCGTGCATGAACATCGTCGAAACGGCGGCACGCAAATCTTCATCGAGACGAACGGTCGCGGGCAGTGGAGCGCAGTGCTCGCCGATAGCGCCCGAGCGATCGCGCACGATTTCAACGTCGAAGTAGCCGTGCGGACGATCTTCGGAATCGACGATCACGATGAATTCCTGCCCGTGCTCGTTCATCAGCGCGACGGTCTGCTCGACCTGATCGTCACCCGAAACGCGCAGCGTCGACGCTTGCAGCACTTCGCCCACCCGCACAAGGCGCAGGCGCTTCAGGGTTCGGTCACTGCCAACGAAATCGGCGATGAAAGTGCTACCCGGATGCGCGAGGATGTTGTCCGGGCTGTCGAACTGCTCGAGCTTGCCCGCGCGGAAGATCGCGACCTTGTCGGCCATCTTTACTGCCTCGTCGATGTCGTGACTCACGAACATCACGGTTTTTCACAAGCGGTGATGCATTTTCAGGAACTCGTCCTGGATTACTTCGCGGTTGATCGGATCGATCGCGCCGAACGGCTCGTCCATCAGCAGCACCGGCGGATCCGCCGCCAGAGCGCGCGCCACGCCGACGCGCTGCTGCTGGCCGCCTGAGAGCTCCTTCGGGTAGCGTTTGAGAAACAGTGCAGGATCGAGATTGATCGTCGCGAGGAGCTCGCTCGCCCGCGTGCGCGCCTTGGCTAAGTCCCAGCCGAGGAGCTTAGGCACCACGCAGATGTTCTCTTCCACCGTCATATTGGGAAAGAGGCCGATCTGCTGAATCACGTAACCGATCGTCCGGCGCAGCTCGACCGGATCGTATTGGTCCGTATCCTTGCCGTTGATGAAGATCTTGCCCGAGGTGGGCTCGATCAGCCGGTTGATCATCTTGAGCGTCGTCGTCTTGCCACAGCCGGACGGCCCGAGCAATACGCAGATCTCGCCGTCGGGGACTTCCATGGTGATGCGGTCCGCCGCGATGACCGTTCCTCCCCCCGGTGTTTCGAATGCCTTCGTCAGATTTTCTAGCTTGATCATGCCGGCAATTTTCCTGCGACGACGCGACGCGCGCGGAACCGCGTGTGACGGATGCCTTTCGGCGTCAACTGGTGTTGCGCCCAGAGAAGGAGATAATCGGCGGCGATCGCCAGCAGGCTGACAGCGAGCGCGCCGGTGATCAACTGCCGCGGGTCCGTCTGTGAGATGCCGCGGCTGATGAAAGCGCCCAGCCCGCCCGCGCCGATGTACGTCGCGATTGCGGTGATGCCGATGTTGATCACGACGGCGATGCGCACGCCCGCCATGATGACCGGAACCGCCAGCGGAATTTCGACTTGCCGCAGGCGCTCGAGCGAAGACATGCCCATGCCGCGTGCGGCTTCGCGCAGCGCAGGATCGACGTTACTGATCGCCGTGTACGTGTTGCGAATGATCGGCAGTTGCGAATAGAGCAGCACGGCAATCACCGCGGGCAGGTAACCGATCCCCTGGCCGATCAACGAGAGCACCGGGATCATGACGCCGAACAATGCAATCGATGGAATCGTCATGATCATCGCCGCGGTGTAGAGGACGATGTCAGCCGCGCGCTTGTTCTGCGTGATCGCGATGCCGATCGGCACGCCGGTAATGACCGCGAGGCTCACCGCGACGCCGACGATCGAAATGTGTTCAATCGTCCGCTGGCCGATGGCCGGCAGGTTATCCAGGATGAATTTGAGCGTTTCCATTCAGTGCAGCGTACTCATTCGCGCCGCAGGGCCGACCCAAGGCGCGAATTACTCCCCCTCCGGGGGCAGCGCAGCGTGGGGGTACTGCTTCTCACGCGCGAAGGATAAACGGTCGCATCCGCCAAAAATGTTCCAGATGCGACATCGACTGGTCCCGGTCGGACGGCGCGGGAAGGAAGCAGGCCGTTCTGAGTCACGAGGGTACGCCGGGTTCGCGATGTCGCGACCGCGACAAATTGTGTCGCATGGCGACGCGTCGCTTTCATGCGAAGGTGCGATATTGGGTCAGACTGATTCTGGGATTTCGCCATGACCGCATCCAACCCGCATCCCACTCTATTGCAACGCCTCGACGCCGGACCGGTGATCTGCGCCGAAGGCTATGTCTTCGAGCTCGAGCGACGCGGTTATCTGCAGGCCGGCGCATTCGTTCCGGAAGTCGTGCTCGAGCATCCCGAGGCAGTGACGCAACTGCATCGCGACTTCGTTCATGCGGGTTCGGATGTCGTGGAAGCGCTCACCTATTACGCCCACCGCGAGAAGCTTCGCGTCATCGGACGCGAGCAGGATCTCGAGCCGATCAACCGTCGTGCGCTCGACCTCGCCAAAGCCGTGGCGCGGGAAAGCGGCGCGCTTTTCGCAGGCGACATCTGCAACACGAACGTCTACGATCCCGTAGATCCTGCTTCGCACAAGGCGGTGCGTGCGATGTTCGAGGAGCAAGTCGGCTGGGCGGTCGATGCCGGCGTCGACTTCGTGATCGGCGAGACGTTCAGCTACGCCGAGGAAGCGCTGATCGCGCTCGACGTCATCAAAAAGGCCAAGCAGGTTGCCGTCATCACGCTGGCGATGCACCAGGCCGACGTGACGCGCGAAAACTGGAGCGTCGCCGACGCCTGCAAGCGCATCGCCGACGCCGGCGCCGACGTCGTGGGCCTCAACTGCATCCGCGGTCCGGCGACGATGATGCCGCTGCTGCGCGAAATTCGCGCGACGGTGAAGACGCATTTGGCCGCTCTGCCGGTTCCATTTCGCACAACCGAGCACGAGCCCTCGTTCCAATCGTTGCGCGATTCGAAGTGGAACGGCGCGCCAGGCTCGAGACCGTTCCCGGTTGCGCTTGATCCGTTCACCTGCAACCGATTCGAGATCGCCGAGTTCGGTCGCCAAGCAGCGGAACTCGATATCCGTTACCTCGGCGTGTGCTGTGGAGCAGGACCGCATCACATCCGCGCGCTGGCCGAAGCCGTCGGCAAGCGCCCGCCCGCCAGCAAATATTCGCCCGACATGTCGAAGCACGCGTTCCTCGGTTCGCACGAGCGAATCCGGCAAGTCCAGAAGGACTACGCCGACAAGCTTTGAGGCGCGGACGCGCACGCGAACTGCCCGTCACCTGATAAGTCTTCAGTGACGTCGTGACCGCGACGCCGAATCGCGCGTCGCCAGCAACGCGGCACGCTCATCGCTTGGCCGGTGGCCGTAGACGGTGCGATAGCAGCGGCTGAAATGCGACGCCGACGCGAATCCACACGCCACTGCGACGTCGAGGATTGGCTTTGTCGTCTGCAACAGCATCGCACGGGCGTGATCGAGCCGCAGCTTGAGATAGTAGCGGCTCGGGCTCGCGCGCAGATACTTGGCGAATAGACGCTCGAGTTGCCGCGCGGAGAGCTCGACAGCGGCGGCAATGTCATGCACCGGCCGCGGATCCTCGCTCGCCGTCTCCATCATGCTGATCGCCGCGATCAGCTTTTTGTTGGCGACCCCCACCCGATTTTGCACCGCCATCCGTTGTGAGTCGTGCATGCCGCGAATGCGCGGATGAATGAATTGCTCGGACACGTCGTTGGCCAGTGCGCGGCCATCGCGCTCCGTAATCAGATGCAACATCATGTCAAGCCCCGTGGTGCCGCCGGAGCATGTGTAACGGTTGCCGTCGACGACGAAAATGTCCGAGGTCGTGCGGATGCGCGGAAACTGCTCGGCAAACGCCGCTAGGCTCTCCCAGTGCAGCGCGCAGCGGCGGCCGTCGAGCAGACCCGCGCGGGCGAGTACGTATGCGCCCAAACTGATTGCACCAAGCGCCGTGCCCGATCGGGCCAGGCCACGCAGCCATTTGGACACAGTGGCGTCACCCGGATTCGCGTCGCGCGTCCCCGCGCAGACAAGGAGCAGGTCGATCACTGCCTCATCGTCAACCGTCCCATGCACGGCGATGTCGACGCCGTTGCTCGCGCGGACCGGCGCGCCGTCACGCGAGTAGAGCCGCCAGTCGAAGAGTTTCTCTCCGCGGAGACGATTGGCCGCGCGCAACGGCTCGATCGCCGACGCGAATGCCATCATCGGAAACTCGGGAACAAGGTAGAAGCCGACGACATACGGAGGCGATCGCGTCGGCCGTGCCGGCGGCATCGTCGACTTCAGCGGTTCCAATGCCTTACGAGACTTGACGCCCTCGCCTGAACGGAGGCGACGCCGGCTTCGTGGCTGTCCGCTCACTCGCGACGAACCGGAATGGCGGCGTCCATATCGTAGTAGTCGCCTTTGTCTTCGGTGTAGATTTGCACAGCTGTCTTGAGGCCTGTCGGCGCGTCGAGCGTGCCTGCGGCGATGGAGATCGTATCCCGCCCAGTCCCTTCCCAGAACAACGTTCCACCGCATTCGCCGCAGAAGCCGCGCCGCGCGATGGCGGACGACTGGTACCATTTGAGACCACGGGATTCGATCAGACGAAGCGCATCGTTTGGCGCGGCGGTATACGCGCCGATGTGCCCATGCGACTTGCGGCACATTTCGCAATGACACACGACGACATCACGCAAGGGTCCGATCACTTCGTAACGGACCGCGCCGCATAGGCAACTGCCGGTGAAGCGTGAGGCTCGCGCGCGGCCCGGTGTCGCTATTGCTCGGTCCATCTCAAAGAAAGTCGGGTTGACCCAATCGCCGCGAGTTTATCTCAGGTGCTCGACCACGCCGCCTGCATTTCGGCAATGACTTCGGCAGCGCGTCCTTCATACCGTGGCGAAAAATGGAACGG
>DASPYC010000074.1:0-5662 GCA_035636955.1 Casimicrobiaceae bacterium | reverse complement strand
GTGATCGACAAGGTCGGCGGCATCGTCGCCGGCATGACTTATGGCGCCAAGAAAGACTCCGCGCTCGAGCACTTTCAGAAAGCGCTCAAGCTGTTTCCCGAATCGCCGATCGCCCACATCGAATACGCAAACGGCCTATTGTTGCTGTTCGGCAAGGAAAAGATCGGCGAGGCGTCGAAGCTCTACGAGAAGGCGGCCGCGGCGAGGGCCGCCGACGCGATGGAACGTCTCGACATAGAGCTCGCGAAATCCGAACTCGAGTGACGACGGGTGCGTCCTGCGAACGCCGGCATGTTCGTAGCGGCTGCGCGGCGCAGGGCTGCGCGAGCACCTGAACACTGAAGCGAGCGCGGCCCTGCGCCGCGCAGACGCTACGCCATGATCGCCTGCGCGGCAACCTCTGGATCGAGCTCGCCGTCGCGCGGCCACGGACTCATGAGCGTCGTCAACACGAGCTTCTCGAATTCGGTGCTGAACCGCGCCATCAGCTTTTCAGGATCGGGACAAAGGCGGCGGTCGGTCACGACGCCAAACTGTACGCCATCGTTGTATGAGATGATTGAAACGCCCATGCCGATGTCGCCTGATTGCGGGACCCAGAACATCAGACTCTCGATGCGACCACCGGCGAGAAAGAGCGGCGTTTGCGGACCGGGCACGTTGGTCATCACCGCCGTTGCATTGCGCGCGAGCATCGCGAGCAGCTTTTCCTGCAGCATTTTGGGTCCCGCGCCCATCGCCGCGAGCAGGCCCAAAGCCAGAATCGGCTGATAGCTGTCTTTTAGCGCACTCATGTTCGCGCGAACTTTGTACAGGCGCTCGACCGGATTCTCGATGCCGATGGGCAGATCGAGAAACACGAGCCCGAACCGATTGCCGAGCCGGTACGCTTTTTCCATCGGCCGCAAATTGATGGGCACCAGCGCACGCACCATCACGCCGTCGACCGGATCGCCTTTTTCGAGCAGATAGCCGTGCAGCGCGCCCGCAACGCATGCGAGCAGAACATCATTGACGGATGCGCCCAACGCTCGGCCGATCGTTTTCACTTCGGGTAGCAACAGCGGCTCCGCCCATGCGACTCGCTTAGCCACGCCGGGCGTACCCTTGAAGCGCGTTGGCGAATCCTCCGCCATCAATGCAAGCTTTGCGATTTCGGCGGTGAACGCGGAGCCGCGTCCCGCGAAGTCGACGGCTTTCGCGGGATCGTTCCAGATCTCGACACCCTTTTCGATCAAGGTGCCGCCGATCTTTCGTGCGGAGGTAAGTACATCGCCGAATGGCGCCATGAACTGCGAAAGGATGTCGTCCGACGGTTCGTTCTTTAGTCCGCGCGTCCGGTCCTGCGGCTCGAATGGCATTGCCGGCGGACCATTCGGCGCCGAGTCGGTCATCGATAGCATCACGCGCACGAGCGCAATGCCGTCGGCGTAGCAGTGATGAATGCGCGCGATCACTGCGCTGCCCCCCGCGAAATTGTCGACCAGATGAAACTGCCACATCGGGCGCATCGAGTCGAGCGGCGTCGATATCAATTGCGAGACCAGCGCTTCGAGCTCGGGCGTGCCTGCGCGTCCGGCTAGCGCGACGCGCATCACATGATGATCGAGGTCGAAGGTCGGATCGCTTTCCCAGTACGCCGCGGCAGACGATTCGACCGGGCGTTGACGGAATCGCCGGAACACGAGGAATCGTTCAGCGAGAACGGCTTTCAGCCGCGCAAGCGCGAGACGCTCGCGAAACAGCAGCACCCCGCAAATCATCATCAGATTCGAAGGGCGATCCATCCGCAGCCACGCGGTGTCGACGGCGGAAATGCGTTCGCGCTCGTTCGCGGCCATCGATTGCGATAGGAGTAAGCGGGGCGCGCTACGTTGCGCGCGTCTTCTGTCTCGCGCTAAAGTAGCACGAAACCCGAATCAAATGATGGGCGCGAAGGAGCGACCGATGACTGCCGCAAAAAAGGACGACTTGAAGGCCAAGTTCGAAACCGCGACTGCTGCGGCAAAGCAAACGAAGAAAAAGCCCGATAACGCGACGCTGCTCAAGCTTTATTCGTACTACAAGCAGGCGACCGAGGGCGACGCCAAGGGCGAGCGGCCCGGCGGGTTCGATTTCGTCGGCGGTGCGAAGCACGACGCCTGGTCCAAGCTCAAGGGTATGAGCAAAGACGAAGCGATGACGAACTACATCAAGCAAGTCGACAAGCTGAATCGGGAATAGCGCGTACGCTCTGGCGGTTTTCCTAATCGCGGTCTAAACGGTAGCTCAGCTGTACCAGCCCCGACGGATATCGCCGCTCGGCGGTTAGCGTAAGTGGCGTCCGGGCCGCGCCCGTCGCGACGAACGGTACGCCCTCACCGAGAAAAATCGGATGTATCGATACGATGATATCGTCGATCAATCCGGCATCGAGGCATTCACGCACGAGCTCACCGCCGCCCACGAGCCAGAGATCCTTGCCCTGTCGCGCGCGAAGCTCCAGCACGATTTCGGCCGGAGTCCGCGAGGTCGCAACGGTATTCGGCGATATGACACACAGCGTGTCGCCACGTGTGAATACGACGACTTTGCGTTCCGGATAGGGCCATTGCGAAAACGACAGCGCTGCCTCGTACGTGCGCCGGCCCAACAGCACCGTATCGATCCCCGCGAGAAACGCTTCGTAGCCGTAGTCGCCATCGTGAAACCGCCACGAGACGTCGCCATCGCGCGCCGCAATGTAACCGTCGAGACTCGTCGCGACAAAGAGCTTAAGACGACGCACGCTTTGGCGTCTTCGTCGCCTTTCCGCGTGTCGCTGCGCGACGCCGGCCTTTGGGCGTGGCGGCGGTGGCCTTGATCAGGTCGTTCACCGCATCGGAAAGCGCATCGACTCGTTCGGTGAGCCGCTGGACGTCGTTCTGCGTATGGACGCCGAGCTTCGACAACGATCGCGCCACACGCGCTTCGAAGACCTGTTCCAACTTGTCCCAAGTTCCGCCGGCCATTGCTTGCATTTCCTTCGCCTTCGCCTTGGCAACCGTTCCGGCTGCTGCCGCGGTATCGATCGCCGTTCGCTTCGTCTGCGATTCCAATACCTCACCTTGCTTGACGAGCGTGTCAAAAACCTTCCGGCCTTCCTGCTGCGCGCGCGAGAACGCGCCCAAACCGGCAAGCCAGATCTGACGCGACGACTCCAGAACAGACTTGGAAAGATCCTTTTTCGATCCGACAGGTGCGTCTTCGGCAGCCGCTTTCATTTTCTTGAGCATCGTTCGTGTCCTTTCGTGTTGATCGGCAGAAGGGTGAATCGAAAGTTGGATTTTAGGCGCACACGCCTAGAGCATGCACACTAATTGAGTGGCATTGGCATCGCGCCGGCGTGTCGTTGATGGTGCAACGCCGGGTTACAATCGCCGGCCGTGGCGTCCGCACGACAACGCCGTTCACGCGCGACAAGAATAAGCCGAATTTCGCAAGCTCAAGGAGGACCTCATGGCCTACTTCGTCACCGGCGCCACCGGATTCATCGGCCGCTTTCTCGTCGCCAATCTGGTGAAGCGCGGAAAACCGATCTACGTGCTCGTTCGCAAGAGCTCGCAGAAAAAATTGGCGGAACTCCGGTCGCACTGGGGCGCCACTGACGAGCAGATCATCGCGACCGTCGGCGATCTGGCGAAGAAGAATCTCGGCGTCGCGGAAAGCGACGCAAAAAAACTCGCCGGCAAGATCGAGCACTTTTTTCATCTGGCCGCGATTTACGACCTCAAGGCTTCCGCCGACGCGCAGCAGCAAGCGAACGTCGAAGGAACGCGCAACGCCGTCCAGTTCGCGAAGACGATTGCGGCCGGTTGTTTCCATCATGTGAGCTCGATCGCGGCGGCGGGACTCTACGACGGCGTGTTTCGCGAGGACATGTTCGAGGAAGCGGAAGACCTGGACCATCCGTATTTCAAGACGAAGCATGACGCCGAAGCGATCGTCCGGCGCGAATGCAAACGGCCGTACCGCATCTATCGGCCCGGCTTCGTCGTCGGCGATTCGAGGTCCGGTTACATCGACAAGATCGACGGTCCGTATTATTTCTTCAAGGCCCTTCAGAAGATGCGCGACCTGTTGCCGCCCTGGATGCCGACGATCGGCATCGAAGGCGGCCGGATCAACATTGTGCCGGTCGATTTCGTCGCCGACGCGCTCGACTATCTCGCCCACAAGAAGGGTCTCGACGGCAAGTGCTTCCATCTCACCGATCCCGCACCCCATCGCGTCGGCGAAGTGCTCAATATCTTCGCCAAGGCGGGGCACGCGCCGCAGATGACAATGCGGATAAACGCGAAGATGTTCGGCTTCATTCCCGCGCCGATCCTGTACGGGCTGGGATCGTTGTCGCCCGTCAAGCGCGCGGTCAAAGTGGTACTGACCGATCTCGGCCTGCCGCGTGATGTGTTCCAGTTCGTCAACTGGCCGACGCGCTATGACAATCGCGAGGCGGCGAAGGCGCTCAAGGGTTCCGGCATCGAGGTGCCGGCCCTCGAGTCGTACGCGCCAAGACTCTGGGACTATTGGGAGCGCAAACTTGATCCGGATCTGTTCGTCGATCGAAGCCTCGCCGGCCGCGTTCGCAATAAGGTTGTCGTCGTTACCGGCGGCTCATCCGGCATCGGTCATGCGACTGCGCTCAAGTTGGCTGGCGCCGGCGCAAAGGTCGTCATCATCGCGCGCGACCCGGACAAGCTTGAAGCCACACGCAAGGAGATCGCCGAGGCCGGCGGGCACTGCTTCGCGTACTCGTGCGACCTGTCCGACATGAATGCAATCGACGTAGTCGCCAAAAAGATCCTCGCCGAGCACACGGTTGTCGAATTCCTCGTGAACAACGCCGGGCGCTCGATCCGCCGCGCCGTTATCAATTCGCTCGATCGCTTTCACGATTTCGAGCGCACGATGCAGCTCAATTATTTCGGCGCCGTGCGGTTGATCCTCGCGTTTCTTCCCAAGATGGTCGAGCAGAAGCGCGGGCACATCATCAACATCAGCTCGATCGGCGTCTTGTCCCGCGCGCCGCGGTTCTCCGCGTACGTCGCGTCGAAGTCGGCGCTGGATGCGTTCGCTGAATGTGCCGCCTCCGAAGTGATCGACAAAGGCATCCATTTCACGAACATCAACATGCCGCTGGTGCGGACGCCGATGATCGCGCCGACGAAGATGTACGAGAACGTTCCAACGCTTTCGCCGGACGAGGCGGCCGGGCTTGTCGTCGAGGCGATCGTCTATCGGCCCGTGCGCATCGCGACTCGCCTCGGCATCTTCGGCGCAGTGTGCCACGCGATCGCGCCCAAGGTGACGCAGGTACTGCTGAACACGGCGTTCCACATGTTCCCCGATTCGGCTGCCGCGCAAGGCAAGAAGGAGGGCGAGCCGCAACCGCTTACGCCCGAGCAGATGGCATTTGCGCAACTGACACAGGGGATTCACTGGTAGACGCCTCGGTCGCCGCTTGGACCTGCTCGCTGCGGATCAAAGCGACGACGCGACTTTGTGCCCCCGGATCGGCCAATATCGCGTTGTGGCCGACGCCGATCAGCGAAATGTTCTGGGCGCCGTCAAGTCGCGATGATGTCTGCGGTGCGACCATCGAGTCGTGCCACGACCAAATCGACGACACCGGCGGCATCTCGAA
>DASPYC010000073.1:0-2773 GCA_035636955.1 Casimicrobiaceae bacterium | reverse complement strand
GATCCCGCGGCCATCGAAACGGTCAACTCGTGACCCGACACCCCGCGATCGACTCCACTTCGTCGACCACCGGACGCCAGTCCGGACCGACCGGACCGGCGAACTGCGCGTTGACGTAGTAGCGCTTGCAGGGCTCGATGTTGAGTGTCATCTCGAGGATCGTACCCGGGAATCCGTCGTGGCGCGGCGATTCGACGGCCAGCCGGTACGTGCCGGGCGCCACCTTGTACGGCGTCTGGAACACGGCATCGTTGCCGACGGCGACTATCCTCGCCGGCCAGCGATCGGCGATCGCGCGGTGGTAGCGCACGCCGGTCACCTCGCTCCACGTCGGTCCCCATGTCTGGCAGCCGCTCGCCGTCAGCACGACTGCTGCTGCCGCAAGGTTCCGCATCCTCATGTCGCTCCTCCGCTTGCCATCGATCTCATGAACAACGCCGGACGTTCGTCATTCCGCATCAACGCAATTTTGGATTCAGCGCGTCGCGCAGCCAGTCACCCAACAGATTGATCGACAGCACCATGATCACGAGCGCCGCTCCCGGGAAAATCGTAATCCACCATTCGCCCGAAAACAAAAAATCGTTGCCGACGCGGATCAGCGTGCCAAGCGACGGGCGCGTCGGCGGCACGCCCACGCCGAGGAACGACAGCGTCGCCTCGGTGATGATCGCGGTCGCGATGTTGATCGTCGCCAGCACCAGCACCGGTCCGAGCACGTTCGGAAGCAGATGCCGGCGCATGATCCCGAGCGGCGAGATGCCGATCACGCGCGCAGCCTGAACGTATTCCTTGTTTTTCTCGACCATCGTCGATCCGCGCACGGTGCGCGCGTATTGCACCCAGTTCGACGCGCCGATCGCAAAGATCAACACCGCGAGCGCGACGTTGTCGTGAGCGCCACGCGGCAACATGACCCGCGCGACGCCATCGATCAGAAGCGCGATCAGGATCGCCGGAAACGAGAGCTGCACATCGGCAATGCGCATGATGACCGCGTCGACGCGGCCGCCGGCATAGCCGGCCAACAAGCCGAGCGATACGCCGAACACGACGGCGAGCGCCACCGCAGCAGCGCCAACCAGCAGCGAAATGCGTGCGCCGAACATGATGGCCGACAGCACGTCGCGCCCCTGATCGTCGGTGCCGAGCCAATAGCCCGGCTTGCTGCCGGCTTCCCACGACGGCGGCAACAGCGCGTCGGGCAAGTGCAGCGTCGTGAGATCGAACGGATTATGCGGGGCGACCCACGGTGCGAAGAACGCGCAAAAGAGACACACCGCCAACGCCGCCGCGGAGATGATTGCGACCGGAGAATGGCGGAAGCTGTAGGCGAGGTCGCTGTCCCAGGCGAGCGCGAAAGAACCACGGACGCTGACCGGCGTTGCGAGTGCAGGCGTCGATGCAGTCGTATCGTTCATCCAGTCGCCAATCCTTGCAACGCCTGCAGCACGGCGGCGCGTGCCTGTCCGTAGACCATACCTTTCCAGTCATCGGCATCGCAGTAGAACGCGTCGCGACTTTGCCGTTTGATGGCCGCCCGGGTTGTCGCGTTCGCATCGGGATGATTGCGCAGCCATTGATCCGCGCGCAGCGCCTGCAAGACTTCGAAAAACGACAGCGTGCCGTATTCCAGCGCGATCCCGGTGCATTGGACGCCGGGACATTCGGCAAGCGGCGCTTCATAGTTGACACCGGTCAACGGGGCCGACTTCGACGACCCGTCGTGGAACGACGTGACGTCGATGCCCCACCACGCTTTCGCGCGTGCAATCATCGCCGAGTCGTCGGGACCGGAATGTATTTTCTCCGCGTGACCATACGGCCCCAATCCGGTATGGAAGTCGATCCACGCCAATCGACGTCGGGACGCCGCATGACGACGCAATACATCGCGAAATACACCGTTGCTCCACACGGGCTTGTTGCCGCCATAGAAAACCCCGTCGGGCCGATCGCATTGCCCTCCGCTGACGGCTGCTTGCAACGCCAGCTGTCCGCGTGCGGCGATGTACGCACCGATCCGCGCTTCGTTTTCCGGCGTAGGGGGCCAGGTCGCGGGAACGATGAAATCATGGACCTCGGCGTACGCGGCATTGCGCGGCGGCGCGTGCGAGAAATCGCGGAAATTGCGATTCATGTCGACGTTATCTTCGTTCGTGCGGGCGCAGTAGGAAAAGCCGTAGGGATTCAGCGCGTGATAGAACAGGATCGCAACGCCGCTTTGAGTGAACGCCTCGTCGACGGCAGGATCTTCGAGCAACGCGATCTGCGGGCCCGAACCGCAAAACCCCTCGACACCGTGCGTGCCCGACATCAGGCATAACAGCGATGTCGCGTCGGCGGGACCGAGTGCAGCAACATCGACCGCCAGCGCCTCGCCATCGATGCCGCGGACCGACGGATGAACGTGGCTTTCAACCGTCAAACCGCGCGCTTTTGCGGCAGCAAGAAACTTCGCACGCGCCTCCGCATACGTTTGTGAGAATGCGGCGATGATGTTGGGGGGTGGCATGAGACCTATTCGGGCAGTGGCATCGCGCGTTCGGCGAGTGAAGCCAAAAAACCCGCGCCAAGCGGTATTACTGCATCGTTGAAATCGTAGGTGCTGTTGTGCAGGAAGCAGCCGCCCTCTGCGCCGCCCTGCCCCAGCCGGGCGAATGCCCCCGGTCGCGCTTGCAGCATGAAAGCAAAATCTTCCGAGCCCATCGACGGGTCGAGATTGCGCGCCACGTTTTCCGGTCCGACCAGCGTCTCGGCGACGCGCATCGCA
>DASPYC010000072.1:0-3637 GCA_035636955.1 Casimicrobiaceae bacterium | reverse complement strand
CGTTCCAGCGGCGCTGCGGGCGCACTCCGTCCGGCGGTCGGATCTTGCAGCGTCGACGCGGGATCGATGCCGCGAGGGATCGAAGTCGTGCGATCGTTATCTGGGCGATTGCACGCGCTCAAGCCGAACGTCATTCCAATCAGCACGAACGCGATCGTGGATGGCTTCATAAAACCTCCTCGTCGATACCCTATCGCGCCGTGATGCTTCATCCTACCGGTCAGCGCCCGATGTTGGTGTAGGACCTGCCCGACAAAGCCGTGACCTGCCCCCTCCTCCGCTAGAAGAACAACGCTATCAGCATCGCGACAACCGCCGCGCCCATCACCGCCGTCGCAAACCATCCGAGGCGCCGCAAACGCGGCCTGATCACGAACGTTCCCATGATGTCGGGCCGCACGGCCATCCGCATCATCACGACCATGATGGGAACAGCGACGACGCCATTGAGAATCGCTGCCCAGTACAGCGCCTTGAACGGATCGAGCGGCGAGAAATCGATTGCGACGCCGATCAGCGTTGCCGCCGTGATGATGCTGTAGAAGCCTTTCGCTTCCAGCGGCTTCAACGCGTGGCCGATCGGCCATTTCATCGATTCCGCAACAGCGTATGCGGCGGATCCGGCGAGCACCGGCACCGCGAGCATGCCGGTCCCGATAATGCCCATCGCGAACAGCGTAAACGTGAATTCGCCCGCGAGCGGACGCAACGCTTGCGCGGCTTGTGCGGACGTTTGGATGTCGGTGACGCCCGCTGTATGCAGCGTCACCGCCGTCGTCATCATGATCGCGAGCGCGATCGCGTTCGAGAACACCATGCCGAACCACGTGTCGAGCTTGATCCGGCGCAGATTCTTTTGACCTTGCTCCGGCGCTTGGCGCAACGGCTCTTCGCCCTCTCCTGCGCGTTGCTCCTCGACTTCTTGCGAGGCCTGCCAGAAAAACAGATACGGACTGATCGTGGTTCCAAGAACGCCGACCAGCAACACGAAGTAATCGCTCTTGAAGCTCATCGGCGGCACTAATGTCTCGGCTGCGACCTGACCCCACGGCACGTCGACCATGAACAGAACGAACGCGTACGACACCAGCGACAACGTGAGCCATTTCAACACCGGAGCGAGACGCTGATACGGCACGAGCAATTGAAACGCGACAGCGACAAGGCCGAACCCCAGCGCGTGGTAATGAGGCGCGCCGCCGAAGACGAGCTGCAATGCTTCGCCCATCGCGCCGATGTCGGCCGCGATGTTGAGTGTGTTGGCCATCACCAACAAGCCCACGACGAAATAGAGCAGCGGACGCGGGTAATGATCGCGGATATTGCGCGCGATGCCGTGGCCGGTGACGCGACCGATGCGCGCCGATACGATTTGAATGCCGACCATCAGCGGCGTCGTGAGCAGCACGCTCCACAACATGCCGAAGCCGAACTGCGCACCGGCCTGGGAGTACGTCGCGATGCCGCTCGGATCGTCGTCCGCGGCGCCGGTGATAAGGCCGGGTCCGAGGCGGCGCAGGAATGATTTGGCGCGAACGATCATGGTCGTGTTCTAGGACCGACCACGGTCCTCGCGGCGGCGCGCGAGTATAGCAGCCGCGCGATGATTCAGATCAGTGCCGCCTGCCGCTGTACCGAGCAATCGACGACGGTCAGCGCTGTCATGTTGACGATCCGGCGGACTGTCGCGGACTGCGTCAGGATATGCACGGGCTTGGCGACGCCGAGCAGAATAGGACCGAGTGTCACGCCGCCGCCCGATGCGGCTTTGAGCAGATTGAACGAAATGTTGGCAGCGTCGATCGACGGCATGATCAACAAGTTGGCTTCGCCTTTGAGTCGCGAGTTGGGAAACACGCCTTTGCGCACGTTCTCGCTCAGCGCAGCATCGCCGTGCATTTCGCCTTCGACTTCGAGGTCGGGTGCCTTCGCGCGGATGAGCGCCAGCGCGTCGCGCATTTTTTTGGCGCATGGAAGGTCGCTGGTACCGAATGACGAGTGCGAAAGCAACGCGACGTTGGGCGTGATGCCGAAGCGTCGAATTTCATCGGCCGCCAGCAGCGTAATCTCGGCAAGCTGCTCGGCAGTGGGATCGCAGTTCACATATGTATCGGCAATGAAGATGGTTCGCGCGGGCAAAAGCACGGCGTTCATCGCGGCGTAGTTGCCGACTCCGTTGCGGCGCCCGATGACTTGGTCGATGTAGTGGCGGTGGACGGCGTGGGTGCCATACGTTCCGCACAACATGCCGTCGGCTTCGCCGCGATGCACGGCCATCGCGCCGATCAATGTCAGTTGGCGCCGCATCTCGATCTGCGCATATTGCTGCGACACGCCTTTGCGCTCGGTCAGTCGATAGTATTCGGTCCAATACTCGCGGTAACGCGTATCGAACTCGGGATTGATTACCTCGACATCTGTACCAGGCTTGATGCGTAAGCCGAAGCGCTCAATCCGTTTCTCGAGTACCGCCGGACGTCCGACCAGAATCGGAAACCCCAGCTTCTCGTCGACGATGACTTGCGCGGCCCGCAGTACGCGCTCGTCTTCCCCCTCCGCATAGACGATCCGTTTCGGCGCCTTCTTGGCGGCGTCAAAGATCGGCCGCATCAACAAGCCGGTCTGGTAAACGAAACGCGTGAGCCGAGCGCGATACGCTTCGAAATCCTCGATCGGGCGCGTCGCAACGCCCGACTCCATCGCTGCGCGCGCCACCGCCGGCGCGATATTGACGATGAGGCGCGGATCGAACGGCTTCGGGATCAGATATTCCGGCCCGAAGCGCAAATCTTCGATGTCGTAGGCCGCTGCGACGATGTCGGATTGCTCAGCCATCGCGAGGTCGGCGATCGCGCGTACGCACGCGAGCTTCATCGCTTCGTTGATCGTCGTCGCACCGACGTCGAGCGCACCGCGAAAGATGAACGGAAAGCACAAGACGTTGTTGACCTGATTCGGAAAGTCGGACCGTCCCGTTGCGATGACCGCATCGGGTCGCGCCGCTTTAGCGATGTCCGGCATGATCTCCGGCTCAGGATTGGCGAGCGCGAGGATCAACGGGTCTTTGGCCATCGATGGAAGCCACTCGGGCTTCAGCACACGGGCGACGGAGAGTCCGAGAAAGATATCGGCTCCCGGGAGGATTTCCTGCAGCGTGCGCGCGGAGGTCTTCTGCACGTACAGCGCCTTGTGATCGTCCATTTCTTCCGCGCGACCGGCATAGACGACGCCCTTGATATCCGACACCCAGATGTTCTCGCGCTTGATGCCGACCGAGACCAAGAGATCGAGACACGCAAGCGCCGCAGCCCCTGCGCCTGAACAGACGAGCTTGACGTTCGAGATCTCCTTGCCGACGACGCGCAGCCCATTGACGATCGCAGCGCCGACGATGATCGCGGTGCCGTGCTGATCGTCGTGAAAGACAGGAATCTTCATCCGCTCGCGGCACTTGCGCTCGATGTAGAAGCACTCCGGCGCTTTGATATCTTCGAGATTGATGCCGCCGAACGTCGGCTCGAGCGCGACAATCATGTCGATCAACTTGTCCGGATCGCGCTCGTTCAGCTCGATGTCGAAGCAATCCAGACCCGCGAATTTCTTGAACAGCACGGCCTTGCCTTCCATCACAGGCTTG
>DASPYC010000071.1:0-2638 GCA_035636955.1 Casimicrobiaceae bacterium | reverse complement strand
ATGCTATATGCGATGGAGCGCGAATGGCTGCCGATCTTCAAGCTCGATTGGCGCACCCATCGGCGGCTGTCGTTTCGCCTCGACGACCGCCATCCCCCGGGCACATGTCACCATCAGAAGCTTGTCGTCGTCGACGACACTGTGGCATTCGTCAGCGGGTATGACCTCACGCGGTCGCGCTGGGACACATGCGAGCACGCAAACGACGATCCGCGTCGCGTCGATCACCGTGGACAGCCTTATCCGCCATTCCATGATGTAGGCATGATCGTTGCGGGCAACTGTGCGCGCGCATTGGGCGAGCTCGCGCGCGAACGCTGGCGGCGTGTTACGGGACGCATGCCGAGGCGCGTCGTCGAAGCAGCGGTCGATGCGGTATGGCCTCGCGATCTAGTCCCCGATCTCACGAACGTCGACGTGGCGATCGCGCGCACAGAACCGGTATTCGACGGACGCCCCGCGGTGAGCGAGATCCGGCACCTCTATCTCGATGCGATTGCGGCAGCACAGCGAACGATCTTCGCGGAAAACCAATATTTCACGTCGCGGACCATCACCAATGCGTTCGCGCAGCGCTTGGCCGAGCCCGATCCGCCGGACATCGCTGTGGTATCCCCCTATATTCAGTGCGGCTGGCTCGAGAACACCACGATGGGTGTGCTTCGCGCGCGCAATCACCGCACGTTACGCGCAGTGGATCGCCAAAGCCGCTATCGGCTGTACTCGCCGATCCTCCCCTGGCTCGACCATGCGGTCTCCTGCCTAAACGTACATAGCAAGGTCATGGTCATCGACGACGATCTGGCAATCATCGGCTCCGCCAATCTCGCGGACCGTTCACTCGGTATCGACACCGAATGCAATCTTGCCCTCGAGTCGCGGGGTGATCCACGCATCCGCCGCGCAATCGCCGGACTGCGTGAACGATTGCTTGCCGAGCATCTCGACTGCACGCCCGAAGAAATCGCGGCGGCCAGCGCACGTCCGGGACGATTGCATCGCGCGATCGACATGCTCACGCGGGATGGAGGCCGCACGCTCAAAGCGTTCGATCCCGAGGTGGAGACGACGCTTGATGCCTTGGTGCCGGACCACCAAGTGCTCGATCCGGAGAAGCCGATCGATCCGGATGCAATCGTCGCGGACCTCGTGCCGGATGAGCAGGTCCGCTCGAGCACGCGGTATTGGTTGATCGCGTCGGCGTTTGTCGCCCTGGCGCTTGTCGCAATGGCGTGGCGCGTCACACCCCTTTCCGAGTGGCTGGCATTCGACCGGCTCGTCGAGGTCGGCGCCACGATGCGCGTGCATCCTTGGGCCCCGCTCGCCGTCATGCTGATCTTCGTTGTCGCCGGGCTTGTTCTTTTTCCGCTGTCGCTGCTAATCGTTGTCATGGCCATTGTGTACGGCCCTGTTCTCGGACCCGTTTACACGCTGACGGGTGCTGCGCTGAGCGCGACGGTCACGTTCTGGATTGGACGCAAGCTCGGGCGCGAAACCGTGCGCAAACTCGCCGGCGAGCGGGTGAATCTTTTATCGCGTGCGCTCGCGAGGAGCGGCATCCTGCCCGTCGTTGTGGTGCGCCTCCTGCCTGTCGCGCCGTACTCGATCGTCAACGTGGTTGCAGGCGCCTCGCACATCGGTTGGCGCAACTTTCTGCTCGGGACGGTCATCGGGCTCGCGCCGGGCGTCATCACGACGTCAGTGTTCATCGACCGTACGATCGCCGCGATACGAGAGCCTGGTACAGGTACGTTCGCGTTGCTTGCGTTGCTTGTCGCTGCAATCGTCGCGCTGGCATGGGCTCTGCAGCGTGTCGTCCGGGCTCGCGCGCGAATGGCGTCCCAGGCAATTCCCGCTGCGCATGGCAGTTAACGCCGGCGCCCGGTACGTCACACCTCCGGCAAGGACGTTGACGGTCGCCACGTGGAACATCCACGGCGCAGTCGGAACCGATGGCCGGTACGCGCCGGCGCGCATCGTCGACGTGCTGGCCGAGCTGGATGCAGATCTCGTCGCGTTGCAGGAAGTGGCGTCGCTGCAGGCGCACGAGAATTTTCTGGTCGATCTCGAGCGCGCGACCGGCTATCACGTCGCGGCGGGGCCGCTCTACCAGCGGACCGGATCGGACTTCGGCAATGCGGTGCTGTCGCGCTTCGCGTTCAAGACGATCACGCATCTCGACCTGGCGGTCCGCGACTACGAGCCGCGCGGCGCGCTCGACGTCTGCATCGAAACCGGAACGCAACACGTGCTTCGCGTCGTCGCAACTCATTTGGGTTTGCGACCGGGCGAGCGGCGCGAACAGGTGAGACGGTTGTTGGCCGCGATCGAGCGCGACGTTCCGCATCCGACCGTGCTGATGGGCGATCTCAACGAGTGGTTTTTGTGGGGCCGCCCGCTGCGCTGGCTGCACACGCATTTTCGCGAAGCGCCTTTGGCGCCGCGAACGTTTCCAGCCTGGCGACCGATGTTCGCACTCGATCGAATCTGGGTTTCGCCGGTCGGGTGCCTGCGCGGCCTCGCCCGTCATTCGACTCCGCTCGCTCGAATTGCGTCGGATCATCTACCGTTAAAAGCCGAAATCGTCGTGTAACAACACTGCATTCGTATCGAAGCGGGATGAGTTGCTGCAAATCAG
>DASPYC010000070.1:0-2077 GCA_035636955.1 Casimicrobiaceae bacterium | reverse complement strand
AATTGGCGCATCTTCGCCGACGGCGTCGACCAGAATCCCCAACGTGTCGCTCAAGCCGTCGATCCATCGTGGGTTGACGATGGGTGCGTCGCAAAGCGCCGTGAGGCCAGGTCGCAAAGTGAGCAGATGGCCCGCGAGGTTGCCGCTGTCCACCGTCGAAACATAGCGAGGAGCGAGAGGCAATCGCGTTTGGGTGTCGTACCAGTTGTAGAAGTGTCCCCGATGCCGCTCCAGCGATTCCATGCTGTTCAGGGCATTGCTCGTGCGCACGACGAGTTGTCCGGTCGAGAGATAACCGAAGTCATGCGCCGTCAGGTTGGCAAGCAGCGCCAGTCCCATGTTGGTTGGAGAAGTCCGATGCGCGACCTTGAGGGCAGGATGTTCCTGCACATTGTCGGGTGGCAGCCAGTGGTCGTCCGGGCCGACGTACGTCTCGAAATACGCCCACGTCTTTCGCGCGAGCTTTCGCAGGAAATGCGTCTGGTCGACGGTGAGCCTCGCCCTGCGCCGCGCGAGCGGACGACTCATCCACCAGGCAATCGCGGGCGCTGCACCCCACAGCAGCAGAATCGGCCCGGCTATGGCCAACACCGCGGGACGGGTGAGCGACAGACCAATCCACGCAGCGGCGGCGATTGCCGGCGCAATCGCCATGCGGCGATAGGACGCGAGCAGATCCGTGCGATCGCATTGCTCCAACGCGCGATCTTCGTCGATCGACGGATTCCATTCCAGCAAGCGCCGGCGGGTAATCAGCATCCGCCCGATCGTGCGCATGATCGCATCGAGGCAGAAGAAAGCTTCATAGGGAAGAAAGGCGAGCGCGAGGAGCGCCTGTGCGATGTGCCGCGACGCGGCACGCGCGACGGCAATCAGATGTTGTCTGAGCGGCATGTCGGGCGGTTTGGCTGCCAAATCGGACAGCGACGCAATGGCAGACGGCAGCAGCAGAATTCCGATCACGATCGCAGTCCAGAACCACGCAAACGACAACACGGTCCACCCGAGCAGCAGCAGCAATGTGAGTGCAGTCGGGACAAGGCTACGGCGAAGGTTGTCGAACAACTTCCATTGCGACAGCATCGAAAGCGGATTGCGTTCGCGGCGCCCATCGAGTCCTTTCACGTGCCGCCGCAGCCATCCCACAAGCTGCCAGTCGCCGCGAATCCAGCGTCGCCTGCGCGCGACGTCAGTGCTGTAACGCGCAGGAAATTCTTCATAGAGTTCGGCATCGCTCAAAAGTCCGGCGCGCACGTAGCAACCCTCGAGAAGATCGTGACTCAGGATGCGATTGGCCGGGAAGCGCCCTTTGAGTGCACGCTCGACCGCATCGACGTCGTAAATCCCCTTGCCGATGAACGAGCCCTCGTCGAAGACGTCCTGATACACGTCCGAAACGGTTCGTGTGTACTGGTCGATGCCCGGTTCGCCACCGTACAGGCGCGCGTAGCGCGAGCGGTTGGTGCCGGGAAGGCTCACCGATACGCGCGGTTGAAGAATGGCATGACCTGACAGCACCACCTCCCGGCCCGTATCCTTTCCGGATTCGTCGAAGCGGGCAGCGTTCAACGGGTGCGCCATGGCGCCGACAAACTGCCGCGCCGCATCGCGTGGTAGCTGCGTGTCGGTATCCAGCGTGATGACGTACTTCACTTGCGAAAGGATGGCCGTCGCGCCGACGATGAGGGAAAAAGCATCGGAATGGCCGCCGCGCAACAGCGAGTTCAAGTCGTCAAGCTTGCCGCGCTTGCGTTCGTGGCCCATCCACGTCCGTGCTTCCGCATTCCAGCGTCGGGGGCGGTGAAATAGATAGAACACACTCGCATTCGCGCAATCGTTGCGCTCGCCGTCGTCGGCGTCTCCACCGGCTGCTTCTAACGCGCGCGTGCTGCGCGCGTACTTTTGATTCAGCTCGCTGATTCGAGCCTCGGCAAATCGAAGCAGCGGCTCGTCGTCGGGGAGAGATTCCTCGCGCGCGTCGGGAAAATCAGTCAGCAAGCCGAAGTGCAGGCGCGCGTCGCGATTGGCGAGACACCGGACTTCGAGCGCCTCGACCAGATCCTCGACGTTGCGAACG
>DASPYC010000069.1:0-3644 GCA_035636955.1 Casimicrobiaceae bacterium | reverse complement strand
CTTGGCTGCATCGATGGGCCATCGGCAATCGGCGTAGCCGCTGTGCGACAGTATGCGGCGATCATCGGTGCAACCGCACGTAACGACATCACCTTTAGCCTCGTCGTTTCGCTCATCGCGTTGGTGTACCTGTGGTGGATGCGCCGTGAATTGCCACTCCGCGCTCTCCGAGGGCCTATTGTCATCGCCTTGGCAGGTATCGCGTTCACTGCGTTCGTCGCTCCGACAACGCGCTTTGCGATCGGTTATCTGACGATCATTCCTGCATTGGCCATCGCGCATGCCGCCGGCAACACGCGCTTCGCCGTTTCACCGCGGACGCTGTCGACGCTGCGCGTCGGTGTCACGCTCGTGCTCGCCGTCGCGATTGCCGTTCCGCTCTACAAGGAATTCATCTATTCGTCACTGCGGACGCGGCATTTCGACTCGTGGGCCGAGCGCAAACGCGGCGATGTCGCGATCAACGCGCCCAACCCGGATTGGTGGCTGATCCCGAACCGCATCGGCTACCACGGCCGCTACGAAACGGGCCGCGCAGCCGATTTCGATTACGCGCTGTCGCCGCAGATGACATGCTGGCACCATCCGCAGCCGTGCGCGAGCAATCCGCCGCTCTCCGCGCTGCCCGACCTGCGTCTTCGTGATCCAACCCGGGGATTGGCCGGTGGCTTCACCCGCACGCGTTGATGTCGACCATGTAGTAACCGCATGTCGCGAATCAAGCTGTGCCATGGGTCAACTGACCGAATCCGCTAAAATCGAATGCTTTAATCAATTAAAGGCAGTCGTGCGTGTCTTTCGCGGCCTGCCGAAGTCGAGCGACGCTCCACTTGCGCTGACGATCGGCAACTTTGACGGTGTCCATCGCGGACATCAGGCAATGCTGATGCGCCTGATCGAAGGTGCTGAAGACTTGCGGCTTGAGCCTGCCGTGCTCACGTTTGAGCCGCATCCACGCGAATTCTTTGCCCCTGACAGCGCGCCGCCGCGTTTATCGACGTTGCGCAGCAAGCTCGAAATGTTTCGCGCCTTCGGCGTCGTGACAACGATTGTCGCGCGTTTCAATGCGAAACTCGCGTCGCTCTCGCCCGAGTCCTTCGTTCACGACGTTCTCGAAAAGGGATTGAATGCGCGCTGGGTCCTGGTCGGCGATGATTTTCGTTTCGGCAAAGGCCGCGGCGGCGATCTTGCGTTGTTGCGGTCGAAAGCACGGCAGTTCAGTGTCGAAGGGATGCGTACGGTCGCCGTCGACGCCGAACGGGCATCCAGCACTGCCATACGTGCCGCGCTCGCTGCCGGCGATTTGTCGCACGCTGCCGCGTTGCTCGGACGGCCGTTCGCGTTGTCAGGGCGCGTTGCCCACGGCAACAAGCTCGGCCGGGATCTCGGCTTCCCCACGGCGAACATTCCGCTCAATCGAAAACCGCCATTGACCGGGATATTTGCTGTGCGTGTTCATGGCCTCGGGCCGACACCGCGCACCGGCGTCGCGAGCCTCGGCGTGCGGCCGACGATCAAGGCGAATGCGCGGCCCTTGCTGGAAGTGTTCATCTTCGATTTCGACGACGCGATCTATGGCAGACGCATCGTCGTCGAGTTTCTGCACAAGCTCCGCGACGAGGAGCGCTACGCGGACCTGTCTGCGTTGACCCGCCAGATTCACGCCGACGCCGAGCAGGCGCGCTCATTTTTTGCCCACGAAGAAGCATGCCCGACGATCCCAAAAGCGACTACAAGTCCACGCTGAACCTGCCGGATACGCCGTTCCCGATGCGCGGCGATCTCGCGAAACGCGAGGCCGTGTGGGTGCGCGAGTGGCACGACAACCGCGTCTACGAGTCGGTGCGCGCCGCGTCGAAGGGCCGGCCGCGGTTCGTCCTGCACGACGGACCGCCGTACGCGAACGGCGACATCCATATCGGAACGGCGTTCAACAAGATACTCAAGGACATCGTCGTCAAGAGCAAGACGATGGCCGGCTTCGACGCGCCTTACGTGCCGGGGTGGGACTGTCACGGCATGCCGATCGAGGTGCAGATCGAAAAGACCTACGGGAAGAACTTGTCGACTGCGGAGACGCAACGGCTCTGCCGCGCCTATGCGATCGAGCAGATCGCGCGCCAACGGACGCAGTTTCAGCGGCTCGGCGTGCTCGGCGATTGGGACCATCCATACACGACGATGGATTTCAAGAGCGAGGCGGACGAGATTCGTACGCTCGGCAAGCTTCTCGAGCGCGGTTATCTCTATCGCGGTCTGAAGCCGGTCAATTGGTGCTTCGATTGTCACAGTGCGCTCGCCGAAGCGGAAGTCGAATACGAGGACCGCGTCGACATGGCGATCGATGTCGGATTCCCGCTCGTGCTTGCAAGTGAACGCGAAAGACTGGCACGCGCCTTCGCGCAAGATGTGCCGCCAGAGGGTCCGGTTTATGCCGTGATCTGGACCACCACCGCGTGGACAATTCCCGCAAACCAGGCGTTGAACGTGCACCCGGAATTCACGTATGCATTGGTCAATACGCCGCGCGGACATTTGATCATCGCGGCAGATCTTGTGGAGGCGTGCCTCAAACGCTACGCGATGGAAGGCACCGTCGTTGCGACGGCCAAAGGCGCTGCGCTCGAAGGCATCGTGTTCGCGCATCCGTTTTACGACCGTCCATCGCCGGTCTACCTCGGCAGCTACGTGACGCTCGAGCACGGCACCGGCATCGTGCACAGCTCGCCTGCGTACGGCATCGACGACTTCAATGTGAGCCGCCGCTACGGGTTGCACGACGACGACATTCTGAATCCGGTGCAGGGCGATGGGCGTTTTGCCTCCGACCTGCCGTTCTTCGGCGGGATGAAGATCTGGGATGCCAATCCGAAAATCGTCGACAAGATCCGCGACGTCGGCGCGCTCTTCCACGCCGAAAAATTTCCGCACAGCTACATGCATTGCTGGCGCCACAAGACGCCGATCATCTATCGCGCGACGACCCAATGGTTCGCAGGCATGGACGACGTTCCCGGTTGGCGCGGACATAAGCCAAAGGAAGCGCTACGCGAGACCGCTTTGCGCGGCATCGAGGCGACGGCATTCATTCCGGACTGGGGCAAGTCGCGGCTCTACGGGATGATTGCGCATCGTCCCGACTGGACGCTGTCGCGACAACGTCAGTGGGGCGTGCCGCTGCCTTTCTTCGTCGACAAGGAAACCGACACGCTGCATCCCGACACGCCCGCGCTGCTCGAGCTCGTCGCGGCAAAGGTACAGGAAGGCGGTATCGAAGCGTGGTTCGACGCGACGCACGAGGACTTCGGCGTCGACGCGACCAAATATCGCAAGCTCTCCGACACGCTGGATGTCTGGTTCGACTCGGGGTCCACGCATCAAACCGTGATGGGCGGCCCCGATGGACGGCGCACCGGCGCGGGATCGCGCTCGCTCGACACCGCATTTCCTGCCGATCTCTATCTCGAAGGATCGGATCAGCACCGCGGCTGGTTCCATTCGTCGTTGCTCGTATCGTGCATGCTGAACGGCATGCCGCCGTACAAGGCCCTGTTGACGCACGGATTCGTCGTCGACGGCGAGGGCCGCAAGATGTCGAAATCCAAGGGCAACGTCGTCGCGCCGCAAAAGGTGGCCGATACGCT
>DASPYC010000068.1:0-2824 GCA_035636955.1 Casimicrobiaceae bacterium | reverse complement strand
GTCGGCCAACGCGCCGATCACGCCTACGAGCGCATCAAGGCCGACATCTTCGAGTTCCGACTGTTGCCCGGCGATCGATTTTCCGAGCCTGAAATCGCGCTTCGGCTTGGCGTGAGCCGCACGCCGGTGCGCGAAGCTTTGTTGAGACTCGCGCGCGAGGGTTACGTCACCGTTGCATCGCGCAGCGGCTGGCAGGTGCGGCCGCTCGATTTCAAAGCATTCGACGATCTCTACGATGTCCGGCTGATTCTTGAAACGGCAGCGATCCGCCGCTTATGCGAAATGGAGCCGCAGTCGGGGCTCGATAGCCTCCGCGAGACCTGGCTCGCGCCGCGCGCGCAATGGCTCGCCGATTCGCGCGCCGTCGCGGCGCTCGACGAAGCGTTCCACGCAACTTTAGTCGCAGCAACCGGGAACCAGGAGCTCGCCCGCATGCATCGAGAGGTCTCGGAGCGCATTCGCATTATTCGTCGGCTCGATTTCCTGAAGCCGGAACGCGTCAAGACAACGTACCAGGAACACGCGCAGATACTGCGGCACGTGCTGCGCCGGCAAAGCGACTCGGCGTCGATGCTGCTTCGCTCGCACATTTCCGCAAGCAAGGCGGAAGTGCGCAAGATCACGCTGCACATGCTCTACGAAGCGCGCGCCGGCGTCGGTGCAGCGCGCGTCGCCGGCAGCTGATCCGCTCAGTCCGCCGTTCCGGCCAACGCTTGCGTCTCCGGTCCTTCGACCGCCGTGGGCGCGCGCGACTTCGCGAGCGCGCCCTTCTCGCAGCCGAGCAGAATGACAGCGACGACGGCATAGCTCAGTGCGACCAATGGCGTTTGCATGAAGCCGATTGCCTCGCCATGCATGAAGCCGAAGAATGTAAGCACCGCCCCCACGGCGGCGAACGCTGCCGCCTTGCGAAACGATCGGTCGATCGTGAAGGCGGCGATGGCGCCGAGAACGAGACCACCCAGAATGGCGCCGCCGCCCATCACGGCGAGGCCCTGGTACAGCACACCGACTTGGCTCAATTTTTCCAGGCCAATCGCCGCCGCAGTCGTCCCTGCGGCGGTCAGCGAATTGTCAATCAGCAGCTTGCCCCATGCGGCCAAGTGCGGCGTCAACGCGAGGATGATCGCCGGCGCGTGGGCCTTCGGCGATTCCTGGAACGCCTGCGCACCGATCAGCATGCCGATGTAGAGGAGGATCGGCGAGATCGCGACCAGCGGGATCAGTGTCGAAATAAGCGCGATCACGCCGAAGAACGACAGCACGATCACGATAGCGCCGGTGGCGGCGGAATAGCCGATACGCCCGCCCATCGCCTTCCAGCCCGGATGCCCGATGTACACGGCGTTGATGAACGGGTTTCCCATCAGGCAACCGACGAGACTTACGACGCCGTCCGCCGTCAACACGCGCGTCGTCGGATATTCATCGCCGGCGGCTGCAGCGCTCTCGACATTGTTCGTCGCTTCGATGAGATCGTAGATGCCGAAGGGAATGGCCGTGACGAGAATGACGGCGATGAACTCGAAGCCGGAGAACACGTGGCCCACCGCCGGCAGCGGCACGGAGAAACCAAAGCTCGCGAGCGAATTCATCACATTGGCGAGGCTCATGCCGCCGAACGATCCGCCCGATGCGCTTGCGATCCAGGCAATCGCGGTGCCGACTGCGATTGCAACCAAGCCCGCCGGAACGCCGCGGAAATAGCGGACGCCGCCCAGCCAGCTGGCGAGGATGATCGCGAAGCACACGACACCGATAACCGGTGTCAGAAACATCTCTTCGGCCGGTCGCATCGAGATGAACGCGATCGAAACGCCCGCGAGTGTGCCGAGCAGAGCAGCGCGCGGCGTGATCCGCCGCACGATCGGCGCGATGAAACCGCCTGCCATCAGCACGAAGCTCTGGATGAACACCCACGTGAGGCCGGCTTCCCATCCTTTCACTGGATCGCCTGTTTTGAGCGCGATCGGCAGCATGATCACGAATACGACGACGAACATGTGCGGCACGCTGATGCCGGACGGCAGCGCGCACACATCGTCGCGTCCGCTCGTCTTCGCGAGACGATAGGCGAGCCACGCGTAGTACAGAGTGGAGAGCGCCATCATGAGCCCCGCGGCAGGAATGATCCGGCCGAACACGAGCTCGTCCGGCATCTTCAACACAAAGCGCAGCAATCCGGTCAATACCAGCAAGTTGACGAGGATGTTGGTACCGAACCCGAACAGTGCATTCCAGTCGCCGGGCGACCATAGTGCAGGTTTGCGCGTCGTCACGTGAGTTTGCTCCCCGTTGAAAGTGCGTTCGTTCTCGAGGCCTGCCGCCGTTAAACCAGCGCGGCGAGTACGCGTTGCGAATCCGATACCCAGCCGAAAATACCGCCCTGCGCCTTGATCATCTCGAGGCCGGTCGCGTGGAAATGCGCAAAGTAGGACGCGCACGCATCGCCGGCGACGATGCAGCGATACCCGCGGTCGTTCGCTTCGCGCACCGTCGTATGCACACAGACTTCAGTTGTCACGCCGCAAACGATCAACGTATCGATCATCCGATCCGCGAGGACGGCATGAAGCTCGGTCGCGTAGAACGCGCCCTTCCCAGGCTTGTCGATCACCGGCTCGCCCGCGATGGGATAAAGATCCGCGACGATGTCATGACCCTGCTCGCCGCGAATCAGGATGCGTCCCATGGGGCCGGGGTCGCCGATGCGTCGCTTTGGCGCGCCGCGCTCGATCTTTGCGGGCGGCGCGTCCGAAAGATCCGGCCGGTGTCCTTCTCGCGTGTGAACGACCAGCATGCCCGCTTTACGCGCACCGTCGAG
>DASPYC010000067.1:0-12406 GCA_035636955.1 Casimicrobiaceae bacterium | reverse complement strand
GATCTTCAGGCCCTTCATGCCCGCGCAGTCGGTGAACGGCTTCTGCGCCGTCGTCTGCCGCGCACCGTAGTACGTGTAGGCGAGGATCTGGATGCCGGATTTCTTGCGGAACTCCTCGACCATCTCGGCGAAGATCGGGCTCTTCGAATACGCGATGAGATGGTCGGCGTCGCGGAAGATGAACGGGTAATAGGCGATGCCGAGTCGCGGGTAGCTCCGCGCCGCGAACGACGGGCCGCTGATGATCATGTCGACGGTACCGAGCGCCATCCCCTGGTTGATGTCCGTTTCCTTGCCCAGCGTGGAGGCGGGGAAGACTTCGATATCGAATTTGCCGTTGGTGCGCTTCTTGATTTCGGCGGCGGCCCACACGGACTCGGTGTGGTACGGCTCGCTCGTCTCGTAGACGTGCGCCCATTTGAGCTTCTGCTGGGCGAGCGCGGGGCCGCCGGCGACGAGGGCGACCGCGGCAACCGCGGCCAACGCAAATCGGGTGATCAAACGCATGGCTCCTCCTGGAGTCGAAATATTCATGAACAGACCTCAGCCTCCTTGCAAATTCTTACGACGACGCCGTCCGTCGTCGGCCTCGTGTCGCGATTCGCGTTTGCCGTCGATCCCCACCTCGTGGGGCCCCTCGCCAGCCGCTCACGCGACTACCTGCACCTTCGTACTCTTGTTCTTGTCCGCTGCGAGCTGGAACGCCGCCACGGCATCCTCGAGCGGATACTGGCCCGACAGCAACGGACGTACATCAACGCGCCGCGATGACAAATAGGCAACGGCCCAATCAAACTCGATTCCCCATCGGAATGCGCCACGCAAATCGATTTCCTTTGCCATGACGTCGTTGACGACGAACGGCAGCGGCTCGTGCGGCAGCGTGCCGACTTGCACGACAACGCCGCCGCGCTTGATCGCGGCCATGCACGTTTTGAGCGCCGCGAAGCTGCCGGACACTTCGTAGGCGACGTCGAACTGCGCCTTTGCCAACGCCTCGGCATCGCGCTGCGCATGCAGCGTCACATCGGCGCCGACGGTCTTCGCCTGTTCGAGCGGACGGTCGAGGATGTCCGATACGGTGATGCGGCGCGCGCCGGCAAGCCGCGCGGCGAGCACAGTGACGCAGCCGATCGTGCCGGCACCGGTGATCAGCACGGACTTACCCATGAGGTCGCCGCCGCGGTTGACCGCATGCAGTCCGACAGCAAGCGGCTCCGCAAACGCGAGTTCGCCGAGTGTGATGTCGCCGCCGACGGGGTAGCACTGGCGCTCGCCCATGACGAAATATTCCTGGAACATCCCCTGCACGTGTGGGAACAGGCTCGCGCTGCCGAGGAAGCGCATGTTCGAGCAGAGCTGCTCGCGCCCTTCGCGACACGCTTCGCAACGTCCGCACGAGTGCGACGGGCTGACGGCGACCTTGTCGCCCACCCTGACGCGGGTGACGCCGGGACCGATGCCGGCGACGACCGCCGATGCCTCGTGGCCGGGAATCAATGGTTCGCGGACGACGAAGCTGCCGTTTTTTCCCTCGAAGTAGTAATGCAGATCGGAGCCGCAGATTCCACCGGCGCCGAGCTTCAGCAGCACTTCTCCGGGACCTGCCTCGGGCATGTCCGTTTGCTCGACGCGCAAATCGTCTTTTGCGTGAATTCGACAAGCCAGCATCGCTGCCTCCTTCAATGAAGTGTGTTCCAGCCCTTGCTGAAGCGCTTATACGCCTGGTTCAGATGCCGCTGCATCATCGTCCGCGCGACGCCGCTATCGCGAGCGACGATCGCTTTCAGGACACCGCGATGCTCGGCGATCGCCGCGTGCCAGAGTCCGGGCGAATCGTAGTGATGCTCCAGCTGCTTGTAGAGCGGACCCATGCGCTCTTCCCATAACATCTTGACGACGGCAACGAGGGCGCCGTTCCCCGTCGCCTCCGCAACGCGCAGATGAAACAAGCGATCCGCAGGCAGCGGCTGCCGCGCATCGGACATTTCGCGCTCCATTTCGGAGAGCGCCTCCTCGATCGCGTGCACGTGGCTCTTCTTCGCCGACTTGGCAGCAAGCGCCGCGCATTCGCTTTCGATCACGTAACGCGCACGCAACAATTCGAACGGTCCCGCCGTGGCGTCGAGGCCGTTCGGCACATGCGGCGCCGTACCGGCCAAGACATAAATCCCGGACCCAATCCGGACTTCGACCGTGCCCTCGACTTCGAGGGCGATCAAGGCTTCGCGCACCGAGGGCCGCGATACGCCGAGCTGCCGCGCCAAATCGCGCTCAGGCGGAAGCCTCGACCCGGTGGGAAACTCGCCGCTCTTGATCAGGCCGCGAATTTGATCCGCGATCTGGCGATACAGGCGGCGCGGTTCGATACTATGGAAGGGCATTCTTGGTGGACCGCTGACGCCCGATTGCGTTTGGCTCGCGGACGGTACATAAGGGGCTCGGTGGGTAGCCCACGAAGCTACCTGCGTTGGACAAATTGGTCAAGTGGTATGACCAATTGGCTTTTTACGCGGGATGGACGAGATATCACGATCGTGCGGACATTGATTCAGGGAATCGCGCTGTGCTTTATTGGATTCGCGCCGCTCGCGGAGGCGCTCTACGATCCGGCGCGGGAGTATCTCGAAACGCCTGCGGTTGCCGCGCGCTATCCCGATCCTTCGGTCGAGGTTCGAACGCCGGCATTTGCTGCCGGCAAGACGGACTTCACGAGCCAGGACGAGTTGATCGCTTTCATCGACGATCTCGCGCGTCGAACGCCCTCGTTGCGCGTGCGGATCATCGGACGCTCGCAGGAGAATCGCGCCATTCCGTTGCTGATCTTTGCGCGACCGCCGGCAGGAGGCAGCGACCTGCAAAAAAACGGTCGGCCGACGGTGCTGATCATCGGGCAGCAGCACGGCAACGAACCTGCCGGCGGCGAGGCTGCGCTCGCACTGGCGGCGGAGCTCTCTGCCGAGTTGGCTAGTAGATCCAGCTCGAAATGGCTCGATCGCGTCAACGTGTTGATCGTGCCGCGCGCGAACCCGGATGGCGCTCACCACTTCGTGCGTGGCCTCGTCAACGGCGCCGACGTGAACCGCGACCATCTGCTCGAGGGCACGCCCGAAGGTCGTGCGCTCGGTCGCGTGTTCACCGAATATCAGCCCGATGTCGTGCTCGATTGTCACGAGTTCGGTGTCAAGACGCGCTGGCTGGAAAAGTTCGGCGGACTGCAACGTCACGACGCACTGATCCAATACGCCACGGTTTCCAATCTTCCCCGAGCGCTCACCGACACCGCGGAATCGATGTTTAGGCAACCCCTTGTGAAAGCGCTTGCCGACGCGGGCTTGACGCAAACCTGGTACTACACGACGAGCTACGATCCGACCGACCGCGTCGTTTCGATGGGAGGCGTCGTTCCCGACACGGGACGAAACATCGCTGGACTGCGCAACGCCGTGAGCTTCTTGATCGAGACGCGCGGTGTAGGCATTGGACGGGCGCACTTCAAGCGTCGTGTCTACACGCATTTGACTGCTATGCACTCGATGCTCGACTCGACGGCAGCCAACGCGGACGCCGTGCTGGCGCTAGGGCACACATTGCGTAACGGTGTTGCAGCGCTGGCTGGAAAAGGCGACATCGTCGTCGCTGGAGTGGCGACCGCTACCCGCAACACGCTCGACTTGATCGACCCTGACACGGGCGCGGACAAAGCGATCGACGTCGAATGGCGAAGCGCACTGACGATCGACGTGCGCCGCAAGCGCGCGCGGCCATTCGCTTATCTGTTGCCCGCCTCCGAAGCCGAAGCCGCGAAACGATTGGCGAGGCTTGGTGCGACGGTGCTGCGGCTGACCGAGGACGGCATGATGGATGGCGATCGATATCGAATCACTCGGGCGGACGAAGCGAAAAAAGATGACGTCCGGCGGAACGACGATGAAGGCGTCGCCAATATCGTTCGGTTCGAGACGGCCGTCGAACCGGCGCGCGTCGCAGCGAAAGCCGGTGATTTCTACGTGCCGCTCGATCAACCGCTCGCCAACGTGATCGCTGCTGCCTTGGAACCGGAAACGCAAAGCAGCTACGCCGCGAATCACATGCTCACGCTACCGCAAATCGCCGCCGATCAACCGACGTATCTGCCGCTCTACCGGCTTCCGGCGGCGGTCCAATTACCGAGCGTCATCTGGGAGGCTGATTGACCCTAGCCGGCGCCCGCAAACCGCGTACCGCGTAGAATTCGAATTTCCCCGCTTTTTCGTCTGCACTCCGTTCTCGATCCCCATGGCCACGACGATCGCCACGATTCGCGCGACGCCCGTCACGGTACCGCTCGAAGCGCCGCTTTTGCACAGCAACGGCGCGCATTGGGGCCGCTTCGTCCGCACGATCGTCGAAGTCGAAACGAACGACGGCTATGTGGGACTCGGCGAAATGGGCGGCGGCGGCGAAGACGCGACGCGCGCATTTGCGGCGCTCGAATCGTATCTACGCGGCCACGACGTCTTTCGATTGGAAGCGATGCGGTTTGCAATATGCAATCCCACCGCGAGCCTCTACAACAACCGCACGCAACTGCATGCCGCGATCGAATTCGCGTGTCTCGACATCATCGGTCAAAAGCTCGGCGTTCCGGTCCACGCGCTTCTGGGCGGCAAGCTCCGCGATGCCGTCGAATTCGCGAGCTATCTGTTTTTCCGTTATCCGCATCGCGAAAGCGGCCGCAGCGAAGTCCGCACGGCCGAGCAGCTTGTTGCCCATGCGAAAGCGCTCAAGGCCGCACATGGCTTTCGCGTTCATAAGCTCAAAGGCGGCGTCTACCCCCCTCGGTACGAGCTCGCGTGCTATCGCGCACTGTCCGACGCGTTACCGGGCGACCGCTTCCGCTACGATCCGAACAGCGCACTCTCATTCGCCGACGCGATTGACTTCGGTCGCGGCATCGAGGACATCGCCAACGATTACTTCGAAGATCCGGTGTGGGGCATGCCGCAGCTCGCGCGGCTCAAGGAGTTCATCTCGCTACCGATCGCGACGAACACCGTCGTGGTGAACTTCGAGCAGCTCGCTGCGAATGTCGAGATGCGCGCGGTCGACGTGATCCTGCTCGACACGACGTTCTGGGGCGGCATTCGTCCTTGCATCAAGGCCGCCGGCGTGTGCGAGACGATGGGACTGGGCGTCGCCGTTCACAGCTCGGGTGAGCTCGGCATTCAGCTTGCGACGATGCTCCATCTCGGCGCCGTGATTCCCAATCTCGGCTACACCGCCGACGCGCACTACCATCATCTGGTCGACGATGTGATCGAAGGCGGACCGCTTCGCTACGTAGACGGTGCAATCCGCGTTCCCGACACGCCGGGATTGGGCATTGCGCTCGACCGCGAAAAGCTTGCGCGCTACCACGCGTTGTTCAACGAGTTGGGCGGCTACCCTTACGATCGCGACCCTGGCCGGCCGGGTTGGTACCCGCTGATCCCGAATCGCGACTGGGCCGATCCGGCCCGAACCGTGCCCTATGAGGAGAGCATGCGATGAGCGGACGACTCGCGGGCAAGAGCGCACTGATTACCGCGGCAGGACAGGGAATCGGCTATGCCACGGCGATGGCGATGGCCGGCGAAGGCGCAGCGGTTCTTGCAACCGACGTCAAACCGGAGTTGCTCGAGCGCTTCAAAGGCGTGAGCGGCGTGACAACGCGTAAGCTCGACGTGCTCGATGACGCCGCGATCGCGCGCACGTTCGACGAACTGCCAGCGCTCGACATCCTGTTCAATTGTGCCGGCTACGTCCATCAAGGAACGATCCTCGATTGCACGCCGAAGGACTGGGACTTCTCGTTCAACCTGAACGTTCGCGCGATGTACATGACGATCAAATGCGCGTTACCGAAGATGCTCGATCGGTACGAGAAATCGAGCATCGGCACGAGCATCATCAACATGGCGTCGATCGCAGGCTCGATCAAAGGTCTGCCCAATCGTTTCGCCTACGGCGCGAGCAAGGCGGCGGTCGTCGGTCTCACCAAGGCTGTGGCCGCCGATTACGTGCAGAAAGGCATCCGCTGCAACGCCATTGCACCCGGCACCGTCGACACGCCGTCGTTGCACGAGCGGATTGGCGCTTTCGCGGATCCCGACGAAGCGCGGCGGATGTTTATCGCGCGGCAGCCGATGGGGCGCCTCGCCAAGCCGGAAGAAATTGCGCCGATCATCGTGTTCCTCGCGTCAGATGAAGCGGCGTTCGTGACGGGAAATATTTATTCGTGCGATGGAGGGATGACGATATGAACGGTTTCTACAACGGAGAACGACAATGAAGCTCGTACGCTATGGCCCTCCCGGCCGCGAGAAGCCCGGTTTGATCGATGCCGATGGGGCGCTGCGCGATCTTTCCCGCAAGGTCAAGGACATCGACGGCGCCACGCTCGCGCCGAGCGCGCTGGCCGCTCTTAAAAAGGTCGACACCCGAAGGCTTCCTGTGGTTAAAGGCAAACCACGTCTCGGACCCTGTGTTGCGATGCCATCGAAATTCGTTGCGATCGGCTTGAACTACATCGATCACGCGCGTGAGACGGGCGCACCGATTCCCGAGTACCCCGTCGTCTTCTTCAAGGCGCCGTCGTGCATCGTCGGCGCCAACGACAACATCATCGCGCCGCGCGATTCGACGCAGCTCGATTGGGAAGTCGAGCTCGGCGTCGTCATCGGCCGCACGGCGCGTTACGTCGAAGAGAAAGACGCCAAGCGTTACGTCGCCGGTTATTGCGTGATCAACGATGTGTCGGAGCGCGATTTCCAGTTGAAGAAAAGCGCATCGCAATGGAGCAAGGGCAAGGGCTGTGACACGTTCGGTCCGCTGGGACCTTGGCTCGTCACCGCGGACGAGATCAAGGATACTCAGAACCTCGACATGTGGCTCGACGTCAATGGCGAGCGCCGGCAGACCGGCAACACGCGGACGATGATCTTCAACGTTGCGGCGCTTGTCGCCGACGTGTCGAAATACATGACGCTGTTGCCGGGCGATGTCATCACCACCGGCACGCCGCCGGGCGTCGCGCTCGGGATGAAACCGGAACCGAAGTGGTTGCAAGTCGGCGACGTCGTGACGCTCGGCATTCAGGGATTGGGCGAGCAGAAGCAAAAGGTTGTCGCCTATAAAGGGAAACGCTAAAGCAGTGACCGACGCCGCCCGCCCGCAATCCGCCGACACGCTCCTTCATCCGCCATGTGATCCGGTGGCGACCGGGACGTTGCCGCTCGACGGCCGCCACCTGATGCATTGGGAGATCTGCGGCAGGGACGACGGCGTGCCGCTGGTCTTTATTCACGGCGGCCCCGGCGGAGGCAGCCTTCCGCATCACCGGCGCTTCTATGATCCCGCGTTTTGGCGGATCGTCCTCTACGACCAACGCGGCGCAGGCCGATCGTCGCCCGTCGCGGACATCGTCGACAACACGACCGCTCATTTGATCGCTGATCTCGACCGCCTTCGGATGCATCTCGGCATCGATCGCTGGCTGCTGTTCGGCGGTTCGTGGGGATCGACGCTCGCACTCGCTTACGCGGAAGCCTACCCTGAACGCGTATCGGGGCTGGTGTTACGCGGCGTTTTCCTTGCGTCGCAGACGGAAATCGATTGGTTCATGCGTGGCATGCGCCACATTTTTCCGGAGGCTTGGCGTGCGTTCGCCGATTTTCTGCCCGCACGCGAGCGCGCGGATTTGCTGCAAAACTACTATAAGCGCCTGACGCATGCGGATCCGGCTGTTCATCTGCCGGCGGCTCGCGCGTGGGATCGCTACGAGAGCGCGTGTTCGGCGCTATTGCCGCGATCCGACAGTATCGTCCGCCACGACGACGATATGGCCGCGCTTGCGATCGCCCGCATCGAATCGCACTATTTTGTCCACGCCGGATTCCTGGCCGATCGTGAGCTTATCGAGAACGTCTCGCGGATCCGGCATCTGCCCTGCACGATCGTCCAGGGCCGCTACGATGTCATCTGTCCGCCGGTCACGGCCGACGAACTCGCGCGCGCATGGCCCGAAGCCGAATACATCATCGTGCCGGACGCCGGACATTCCGTACGCGAACCCGGCATCACGCGCGAATTGGTCGCCGCGGTGAAGCGAATGCAAACGCAAGTCGCTGAGGAGTTAAAGCGCGTCAGCGGCCCGTGACCACGTCCGCCGTTCGGCGCGCAACAACCGAGAATTGCAGATCGACCTCGTCGCCGAGAAACGGCGCGAAGCTGTCCATCCCGAATGCCGAGCGGCGAATAGTGGTCACAGCGTCCGCCTTGCAATCGGGTGAAGATGCGTCTCCGAGGCTGTTCGCGCATGCAATGTGCGTGACGGTCAACGTGACATCCTGCGTGACGCCGCGAAGCGTCAAGGCGCCTTCGATACGCGCGAGCCGGCCGTCACGAAAGACGAGCCGTTGAGATTGAAAATGAATCCGCGGATGACGCCCGGCATCGAGCATCGGCTCGCCTAACAGGAAAGCGTCGCGCAGATTCCAGCCGCTGTCGACTGAGCGAGCATCGATGTCGAAGTCGACGCCGCCGCGCTCCATTGCCTGATCGAGCACGATCGTCCCGCGCATATCGGCGAACCGCCCGCGCTGATGGATGACTCCAAACGCGTGCGCCACATACTCGACTTGCGTTACATCGCGATCGATGCGATAGGTTATTGGCTCGGCCTCGACAAGCGTCGCCAGAACCGCCGTCGCGCTTACAACAAATGCCCATACGACGGCCCGCGAAATGGACCGCAAGTTGGCAACCGTCGCTATAATCATTGGACTTATGTCACGGGACTCGAGCGCATAACTTGGTGAACAACGCCCCGCGCTCGCTTGTTCCATCCGTCGCGCTCGCGCTTCTCTGCATATCTCTGCTCTTCGGATCCACGTCCACAGCAGCACAATCGCCGACGGCCGGCGCCCCTTCGTCGCGTCCGAAGATCGGACTCGTGCTTTCGGGCGGCGGCGCGCGCGGTCTCACCCACATTGGTGTGCTCAAGGTTCTCGAGGAGCTGCGCGTTCCCGTCGATTTCATCGCAGCGACCAGTATGGGTGCAATCGTCGGCGGACTTTCCGCAACGGGAATGAGCGCGACCGAAATGGAGCAGCGCCTAGCGAAGATCGACTGGACGAAGATGTTCTCCGACAGCCCACCGCGTCGCGACCTCGACATACGGCGGAAAGATGAGGACGAGCGCTATCCGATCCCGGTGGAATTGGGCTTTCGCGATGGCCAAATCCGTTTCTCGAAAGGCGCGATCGAAGGCGGCAATCTGGAGCTTTACTTGCATGAGATCGCGCGTCCCGCGGACGACATTGCGTCCTTCGACGCGCTTCCCACGCCGTTTCGGGCGATCGCCACCGACATGGTCACCGGCAACGCAGTCGTGTTCGACCATGGTCCGCTCTATCTTGCTCTACGCGCGAGCATGTCGGTGCCGGGCGTCTTCGCGCCGGTGGAAGTCGATGGCCAAATCTTCGGTGACGGCGGGCTCGTCGACAATCTGCCGGTCGACGTCATGCGCAAGATGGGCGCCGACGTCATCATCGCGGTGAATATCGCCACGCCACTGATGTCGCGTGAAGAGCTGTCTTCACTCGTCGGCCTCACCGCACAAACGATCAATATCCTGACCAAGCAGAACGTCCGCACGTCGCTTGCGCTGCTCCGCTCCGGACAGGACGTTTTGATCTCGCCCAATCTTGGCACCCTCACGTATGCCGATTTTACGTCGGCAGCGAAATTCATCGAGCTCGGCGAAGAAGCGGCGCGTGGTGTCGCCACTGCGCTTAGCGCGTATGCGTTGTCGCCGGACGCGTATCGCGGATACCTCGCGCAACGCCGTTCCATGCCGAGCAGCGCCGAGCCGATCGTCGCGCAGGTTCGCGTCGAAGGTACGGAGCGCGACAATCCCGCGGTGCTCAAATCACAACTGGACTCGCAGGCGGGTAAGCCGTTCAGCAGCGCGGTCGTCGACGCCGACATGTCCCGTCTCTACGCTACCGGCGATTTCGAGCGTGTCACCTATCGGCTGATTGACGAAAAGGGACAGCGCGATCTCGTATTCGATGTGACCGAAAAATCGTGGGGCCCGAATTTCCTGCGCTTCGGGCTCAACATGTCGTCGGACATGCAAGGCGAAACCTTCTTCAATTTCCTGATCGGTCACAAGAAGACATGGCTCAACAGCTTGGGCGGACAATGGGCGAATGAAGTCGAATTCGGGCAAATCCGCCGTTACTCGACCGAGTGGTACCAGCCGCTCGAGCGGAAGCAGAGGTTCTTCACCTCGGTCTATGGAGAAATTCGTCGTGAGCCGGCGTTCGTCTACGCCGGCGATGTTCGCGTCGCCGAATACGACATTCTGGTCGAGCAAGGCGGCGTCGACTTCGGCGTCAATCTGGGTGCCTGGGGTGAGGTCCGGGTCGGGCCCCAGTACACGCACTACCGCGCCGACCCGCAGGTCGCGTTGAGCACGTTTCCCGTGGCCAAGCTGAATGAAGCGGGCATCAGCCTGCGCGGACGCTTCGATCAATTAGACGACCCCTTCTTTCCGCGGCATGGTCTGCGCCTCGAAGCCGAATACTTTCGCGGCTTGCAATCGATTGGCAGCGACACCGACGTCACGCGCCAGAGCGTCGCGTTTCTGCAGGCGCTCCCCATCGGAGGCAACGACTCGCTACAGCTTGGTGGACGCTTCGGCTCCACCAATCGACGCGATGAAACGCAGGCTACTGATTTCAACCTGGGCGGGTTCCTGAACGTTTCCGGATTGCGAACCGATCAGTTGAACGGCGACTATCTCGGCTTCGTACGCGCGGTCTATTACCACAAGATGGGACCGCTCAGGTACGTCGGTCGCACGTGGTATCTCGGCGGGTCGCTGGAATTCGGCAACGTGTGGCGCACGCGAGACGAAGTGAGCTTCGGCGATGCTTATAAGGCAGGGAGCGTGTTCCTCGCTGCCGACACCTACGTCGGCCCGTTCTATTTCGCGTACGGGCGAACCAACCGCGGTGAGTCGAGCTGGTACCTGTTCGTCGGACGCCCATGAGATGGGTCTCGCGCGCATCGTCGTGCTCGTTCTCACGTTGATCCTCGCATCGACGTCAATGGCGCGCGACGCATTGCCGCGAGCCGTCGGCCGCGCATTTCTCGATCATGGCGTGCCGTTGAATCGCGTCGCAATCGTCGTGCAGGAAATCGGAAAGCCCAAACCGCTGTTCGCCTACGATCCCGAGCGGCCGATGAATCCCGCGTCGGTGATGAAGCTGGTGACGACGTTTGCGGCGCTTGAAATTCTGGGTCGCGATTACCGTTGGAAGACCGAAGCCTATCTCGGTGGTCCGATCTTGAATCGTTTGCTCAAGGGCGATCTGATTCTCAAGGGCTACGGCGATCCGAAAATTACCGTCGAGCAATGGCAAGCGTTCATGGCGGGGCTCCGCGCGAACGGACTCGACGCGATCGACGGCGACTTGGCGCTCGATCGCAGTTATTTTTCGCTTCCGCTGCACGATGCCGCATCGTTCGACGGCGAGCCCCTCAAGCCTTACAACGTCGGCCCTGATGCGTTGCTCGTCAATTTCAAATCCGTGCGGTTGCTGTTTACGCCCGACACTATCGCCGGCACCGTGTCCGTGAACGCCGAGCCCCGTCTCGATGACGTCATGCTGGGTCGATCACCGGCGCTCGACGGCAGCGACTGCGGCGATTGGCGAAGCGCGGTCGGCGCGAACTTTATCAACGCGGCGGATCGAGCGAGCGTCGCGTTCGCGGGCCGCTATGCCGCGAATTGCGGCGAGCGCGAGTGGTGGGTTGCGTTGCTCGATCACCCGCACTATGTCCACGCCGCATTCACGGCGGCGTTTCGCGATGCCGGTGGAAAATTTAACGGCGGTCTCAAGGAACGTCGCGCACCACCCGGGGCGCAACCGTTCGCGACGCTCGAATCGCCGCCGCTCTACGATATCGTCCGCGACGTCAATAAACTGTCGAACAACGTCATGGCGCGGCAGATTTTTCTGACGCTCGGCGCGGTCAGCTTTCCGCCACCCGCTACGCCGGCAAAGGGCGCGGAGGCGGTCAAGCGCTGGCTCAAATTGCGCAAGGTCGCAATACCGGGATTGGTCCTCGAAAACGGATCCGGGCTTTCGCGTCACGAACGCATCACCGCCGGGGGCCTTGCGCGGCTGCTGCTCGCCGCGGACACGAGCACGGTGCGCGATGAATTTGCTTCGTCGCTCGCGGTCGCGGCGACCGACGGCACCGTCCAGCGACGTTTCCAGAACGGCACGGTCGCCGGACAAGCCCTGCTCAAAACGGGTTCGCTGGAAGGCGTGCGCGCGCTCGCCGGTTATGTGATCGACGGCGAGGGTCG
>DASPYC010000066.1:0-2462 GCA_035636955.1 Casimicrobiaceae bacterium | reverse complement strand
ATCCACCGATCGTTCCTTTGCCGCAAAGTACGGAAAGCCAACCCATGCGAGTAGACGGCTCGTCGGTCCTCGCGCCGGCACGTCGAATCCGAGCGCGCGCAACGTATCGACGCTGATGCTCGTGCAGTTCGTCGTCGGATGATAGTAGACGAGTTGATGGCGGTAGAACTGGTTGTAGACGCGTCCGAGCGCCGCTTGCACGAGCGTTGCTGCCCGTTCTTGCCCGAGTACGGCAACGAGTAGATACGACGGTCGGTAGTACGCCTGGCCGCTGTTCAAATCAGCGAGATAGTTGTCGAGCGGAACCGGGGCGGCGATGATGCCCTTTTCGCTTTCGGCGTCGAGCGTATAGAAGTTGTTGACGAGCCAATCGCCGATTGCGCCATCGTCGGCGATGCGCCCGGTAACGACCGCAAAATGCCCGGCATGCGCCTCGTCGTCGTCGCCCTGCGCCCCATTGACGATGAACGCCAGCACCGCGCGGCCGCGCCAGTCGGTCGGCGTTGATGTCTTTTGCCACAGCGTGAACGCGGCGAATGGACTTCGCGCGCCGCCGTTCGGCTCTTCACGCATGATCTGCCGCAATGCAAGCTCGGGTGGGATCCCCTTGGGCAAAGCACGAAACGGGGGTGCCTCCCGCAGATGGAAATCCTCGGGCCACAGCGTGCGGACGACAAAGCGGCCGTGCGCATTGAGGCATCCGCGTGCGGCGAGAGGATGCGAAACGAAAAAACGCGTCGACGACGCATCGTAGTACGAGCGATTGAGAGGGATCTTCGCGATGCGTTCAATCGGCAGCGCCGTCCCCGCAAGATCGAGCGACGCGCCGTCCGGATGCAGGCGCGCATGACGGACGAGCTGCGGTGCGGCGACCCATACGAGCGGCGGATATTCGACCGGGGCGTCATCGGTACGTGCCGCATGCCAAGCGCGCAAGTCATCGAAGGTTGCCGTTGATCGCGCATACCCTGCGATCGGCAACCCCGCAGCGGGCACGGCGATCGTCTCATCCTCGAAGTACCAACGCGCCGATGGAATCGTCGCGCAATCGGTGCACTTGCCATCGGTCAGGCGAAAACCACTTGCCGGATAGACGCCAAAGGACCCTGCTTCCGTAGCGGCGATCGGCAATTCTTGCGTCACCACTGCGGCGGGATCAGCCATGGCGACAAGAATGTTCACAACGGAGATGAAAGGATTGTCGCGGCACAAACGACTCATCCGTGTTCACGGATGCGCGTTTCATCGCGCGGTCAGACGAACACCGACACGCCAGCGAGAAGTAACCCGTCTACCGTCCATCTTCATCCTTCGGCACAGTGCTCCCATGTCGAATTACCGTTTTTTCGATCGCTTGCGCGCCGACGCTGCCGCTGAGCGGCGTGCGATCGTTGCAGGACTTCTGGCAAGTGCGCCGGCGATTGCACCCAAGCATTTTTACGACCCGGTCGGCTCCGCGCTATTTGGGGCGATCTGTGAGCTGCCGGAATACTACCCGACGCGCACCGAGCACGCGATTTTCGTCGAGCATCGTGAAGAAATTGCCGAGGCGATCGGAAATGGACGTCAATTCGTCGATCTTGGCGCGGGCGATTGCCGCAAAGCTCAAGGCTGGCTGCCATTTCTCGCCCCGACGCGCTATATCGCGGTCGATATCGCCGGCGACGCCTTGGCGCGCGCCCTCGCGCGCATGGCGCCGGAATTTCCCGAGCTCGAGGTGACCGGCATCGTGGCCGATTTCACCCGCGGCCTCGATTTGCGCAATGACCTTGGCGACGTGCCGGCGATGTTTTTCTATCCGGGGTCGTCGATCGGCAATTTCCAGCCGGACGACGCGCGCCGCTTCCTATCCGATATTCATTTGCACTGTATCGCTTCGGAGGCTTCGGGGCGTAGCGGCCTCCTCATCGGGGTCGACACAAAAAAGGAATCGCGGCGCCTCACCGCTGCGTACGACGATCCGTTGGGTGTGACGGCCGCGTTCAATCGCAACGTCCTGCGGCACGTGAACCAAATCGTCGACGCCAACTTCGATCCCGCCGCGTTCGCGCACGTCGCGTTCTACAACGAGCAGCAAGGTCGCATCGAAATGCATCTAGCGGCGCGAATGCCGCACATTGTTCGGATCGACGGAGCTTCGCGCGCATTCGATACCGGCGACCTGATTCACACTGAATATTCGTACAAGTACACGCCGGCCGAATTCACCGCGCTGCTGCAGGATGCGGGATTTGCGAGTATTCGATGCTGGCAGGATGCTGCCCGCGACTTCGCCGTGTACTGGGCGACGTAGGCCAAAAACGGCTGCGCGCCCCGATTGCTTTGGAGCAAACGCCGCTTTGCTTAACACTCGCTCCGCTCGTGTTAGCGTTTGCCGAGGTAAAGCCTCCGTGTCCTCGCTCGCCCCTCGCCGTACCTGTGTGTACTGTCTCGGGGCTCGCTGCGGGCCCTCATTTGGGAAC
>DASPYC010000065.1:0-2738 GCA_035636955.1 Casimicrobiaceae bacterium | reverse complement strand
GATCCCCGCGTCGCGGGGCCCCTCGCCGGCTGCTCGCGTCACTACCCCGTCGCGCGAATTACTCCCCCGTTCGGGCAGCGCGGCGGCGTCAGCCGCAAGCGTGGGGGTCCTGTCCCAGTCGTCGCAAGAACACGCCCATTTCCTTCTCGGCCTGGCGATCACCCTTGCGCTTCGCGACCGCGATGCCGCTTCGATACGCCGCAATCGCTTCGTCGGCTCGCAGGGCTGCTGCGAGCGCCTTGCCGTAAAGCTTCCACGCCGCCGTGTAATCGGGATCGAGCGCAACGGCCTGGGCAAGATGTCCCGCCGCGGAATTGGAATCGCCGGATTTCAGATACTCGTTGCCGAGCGAGAAGCGCAAGAGCGCGCTGTCTTTTCCCGCGGCGAGCAGCCGTTCAAAGTTTTCGAGCGCTGCGCTTTTCGGAGGCGGTGTCGCCATCGTGGACCCGAATGGCCGGTGTTTCGCGCGTCATTTGAGGATCAGCTCGCCGCTTTCACATCCGACTCTGCGCATCGGATAGATAACCTTGCGCTCTTCGCCGTTGGCCTTGCCCTCGATCGAAGCGTAAAGCCAGCCTTCCACTCCGCGGTGATAAACGATCCGCTGTGGAAATTCGTCGGCAGCCTTCACGAAGGTAAATTCGCTTCCATTACTGTCATCGGTGATCGTCGCCAGCTTGAATGACGATTCCGGCTTACCGGACGGCGCGACGACGTAATAAACGCCGTCGGGACGCGCTTCGATACGCATGTACTCGAAGTCCTGCGTCTTGTCCTGCAACACCGTATGACCCGCGCCGACGATCATGCTGCCGCGCAATGGCAGCCAATTTTCGCGGAATTCGCGCCGGTTCACGTCGCCGCGCCAACAACCTTCGAGCCAGCCGAGCGATTCGATGGCCAACGGGAGCGTCGACGGTTTCGCATCCGGCACGCCGTCGCTGGTCTTAGGCGCCTGTGCGAAAGCGCTCGGTACCAGCGCGATGACGAGCGCGATCGCTGCGATGCGAATGCGCAGAACCCGGGAATCGTGAGCGTTTGACCTATTCATTGCATTCACTGCGCTTGCGACAGAGGCAGATTGAGCAGCAGATTCTGCGGCTTGAGCTTAAGGCGCTTGTCCCCGTCCATCGCCATGGCGAGATAGACAGGGCGTCCCGCGATCGCAGGCCGCATGGCGGACGCGTCGGCGAAGTCGAGCTGGAACAGGCACAGCAGCCTGGAAAGCCGTTCCTCGTCGACGTCGGCGCGATTGTACAGATCGTTCAACAGCGCGCTCGCCTCGGCGTCCAACCCGACGTGCCACACCCAACGCGCATCATCGATCTCCCGCTGCGGCTCGATCGTGACGTTCACTGCGAGAAAGTGCGCGACCCACTTTTCCAGGATGTGCGTCAGCGCGGTCAGCGCCGCCCGCCCCCGATTCAAGCTGACGGCGAAATCGAAGCGTTCGTCTCGCTCCCAATACTGATCGGAGCAGTCGGCATCCAAAACGTCGAGTTCGACCGACCGAAGCGGTGCGTTGTTCCGGGCGAGCAACTCGCCGAGCGATCCGAAGCCGCCGCTTGTTGCGTACGCGTCCACGGTCGCCTCGTCCGCCGCCATCACCGAGCCGTCGTCGCGAACCGCGATCTTCTGCGTCCGAAACAGCATTTCACCGACGCGCGCCTCCAGCGGATCGGCATCATCGCCGAGAATGTGTCGCACGATCACCTGCGTCAACTGGTGGACGAACACAGGCGGCACGTCGACGCTGCCGCGAAACAGCCCCACATACGCCGCCTCGAGCGAATTTGCATCCAGCAACCGCGCGCGGAGCCGCAGCCAAACGCGATAGTTGTCGCGTGCATCGGCATCGTCTATGGCATCGATCTCGGCGCCGGTGACGTCGCGCCGCGGATCCGCCAACAGCGCGTCATGAAGCCCGAGTTCAGCCGAAGAGGATTGCGGGATCGGCGCAAGCTCGGGACGCAGCAAATGCGCGCGCAGGAAATCGTCGGTGAGCGTGAGCCGTCCGTCGCTGCCGACGACGAGCAGTCGATAACCGCAGGATCGCCAGAAGTCCGGCATGAAGCCCGTGACGCTGCGCTCAACCGCCGAGCATCGCCTTCTTGAGATCGGGTTGCACCGGCTTGTCGCCGACCCAGATCTTGGTGAGGGCGCGATTGAACGCCTCGCCGGAAACCGAGCCTTTCGGCGCGCCATTGAAGCTGACCTTCGTTACGCCGTCGACGAAGTCGATCGCGATGACGCTGCCCTCCTTGAGCGCGCCCATCGATTTGAGAATCGCGATGAACTGGTCGGTCTCACCCTTCACCGCATCGACGTCGGCCGCCGAGTTGCTCTCTTTCATTCCGTCGTTGACGGCATCGGAGAGTTGATCGCCCGACAGGTCGCGCAGCAGATTGAGCTGGATTCGTCGCGGCCCCTTGGCAAGCACCCCATCGACAGTCGTGGCCTTCGCCGGCAGATAGAGGCTGCCCACGTACACCTTGAAAACAGCCCGGGTGCGGATCCCTGCCCCGTTCAGGACGAGCTCCTGCCCGCCCACGCTCGCCTTGTCGTCGAGTTTGACGCCGCCGACGTCCGCCGCGATCGCGGCGAAGGCAATCGTCAACGCGAGAAAACTCGCGGCCACGCCGTACATCTTCATCACATCTCCTCAAAACGCCACGCCGCAGGGCGAACCTGCGGCGTGCGCCGAGATACCGTTCAAAAAAGCGATTTATTTAGCCGTG
>DASPYC010000064.1:0-11159 GCA_035636955.1 Casimicrobiaceae bacterium | reverse complement strand
TGAGCGCGCGGACATTGACAAGAGTATCGACGAGCGCATCGACATCGTGCCCGTCAATCGGTCCGATGTAGTTGAAGCCGAATTCTTCGAACAGTGTGCCGGGCAGCACCATGCCCTTTACGTGTTCTTCCGCGCGCTTGGCGAGCTCGTGAACGGGACCGAGCTTCGCAAGCACCTCCTTGCCGCCGCGGCGCATCGTGTTGTAGAGGCGTGACGCAAGAACCTTCGCGAGATATTGGTTGATTGCGCCCACCGGCTCCGAGATCGACATGTCGTTGTCGTTCAGGACGACGAGCAGGTTCGCGCCTTCGGCGTTGTTGAGCGCTTCGAACGCCATTCCCGCGCTCATTGCGCCGTCGCCGATGACCGCAACCACGTGGCGCCGGGCGCCCGTAAGCTTCGCCGCCACGGCCATTCCAAGCGCGGCGGAGATCGATGTCGACGAATGCGCGGTCCCGAACGTGTCGTAAGGGGATTCGTCGCGACGGGGAAATCCCGCCGGTCCGCCCCACTGCCGCAGCTTGTTCATTTGCGCGCGGCGGCCGGTCAGTATCTTGTGCGCATACGTCTGATGCCCGACGTCCCAAACAATGCGATCGCGCGGTGTATCGAAAACGTAGTGCAGCGCGACCGTCAGCTCCACGGTGCCGAGGTTCGACGACAAATGACCGCCCGTCTGCGCCACCGTATTCAAAAGGAATGCGCGTAACTCGCGCGCGAGCTGCGGCAATTGCGCGCGTTCGAGACGACGAAGCAGAGCGGGATCGTCGATCGATTCGAGCAATGGAAAGGTCGGCATATGGGCACTAGAACTTGCGCTCGATGATCCAGTCGCCGAGCTCGGATAACCGCCGGGCGCGATCAGTAAACGTTACCAGCGCAGCCTGTGCGTCCGACCGCAGCGCTTCTGCACGTGACTTTGCGCCGGCCAATCCCAGTAGCGACACGAACGTGGGCTTGGCGTTCGCGGCGTCTTTGCCGGCCGTCTTGCCGATCAATCCCGGCGCACCCTCGACATCGAGCAAGTCATCGATGATTTGGAACGCGAGACCGATCGCTTCGGCATATGCATCGAGCGCAGCGGCTTCCGCACCGGCAAGAGGTTCGCCGCAGCGAGCGCCCAGCTGCACGGACGCACGAATGAGCGCGCCCGTCTTCATTCGGTGCATCGCCGCGGTCTCGGAAAGGTCAAGCGTGCGGCCCGCCGACTCGAGATCGATCGCTTGACCGCCGGCCATTCCGCACGCCCCTGCAGCATCAGCGAGCAATGCACACGCTGCGCCCCGATCGCCCATGCCACTTTGTCCGACCAGTGCGAACGCCCGCGCCTGCAGCGCGTCACCGGCCAACAAGGCGGTCGCTTCGCCGAACGCGACGTGGCAACTCGGCTTGCCACGACGAAGCGCGTCGTTGTCCATGCACGGCAAATCGTCGTGGACGAGCGAATATGCATGGATCAACTCCACAGCAGCGGCGCAACTGTCGACGCCGCCCGGATCAGCCGCAACAGCCTCTCCGGCAGCGTATGCGAGCAACGGACGGACGCGTTTGCCGCCGCCCAGAACGGCATAGCGCATCGCCTCGCCGAGCCTGGCCGGCGCTGGCACCGCGTCATGGGATAACGCGCGCACGAGGACATCCTCGATGCGCCGCTGCCGCTCACGCGACCAGACGGCGAACGGCACGTCCCTATGCATCAGCGCTGCCTTCCGGCCTGAACGTTTTCAGGACGCCCTTTTCCAAGACCAGGACCTGCTGCTCCGCGTCCTTGAGCGCTGCCTGGCAATAGGCGAGAAGTTCGGCACCCCGCTTGTACGCGGCCAGCGATTCCTGGAGCGGCAGCTGCCCGCCCTCCATCGAAGCAACGATTTCTTCGAGCTCGGCGAGCGCGGCCTCAAAACTTGCTGGCGTTTCGGGGATCGAAGACATGAGAATGGAAAGGATGCTGTGGACTGCAGTTGCAGAAGAAAGTCGACCCTCGCGAAACGAGGGTCGTAGACGTTGTCTCTCGTGGTCTTGCGTCGGACTTTCTGCGCTTGACCCCGTGAAAATCGGCCTTATATACTAGCACGTTTTGACGACGCGGCCTCGAGCGAAAGATCAGAAAGCCCTTCGCGCGGCCGACTTAGCAAAGCGGTTCGGAACAACGGCAGAACTTGGAAGAACGCAACGACGCGAGCCAGCATCGTTGAGATCGCCTCTCCATGTTTTGCGTGCCGTTTCTGTTGGGTTGGTTGACCACTCGCTGAAAGGGTTTTGGCCATGTCGGACCTCGCCTCCGCTGCCAGGCTACGGCAAGCATCGCCACAATTGCCGGCTTCGTGGTACTCGGATACCCATGTCTTCGACGCCGAGCGGAAGCTCTTGTTTCCACGCGCGCCCGGTTATGTCGGTCACGAGCTGATGGTGCCGGAGGCCGGCGACTATCACGTGCTGCCGGGACGCAGCAATGCGCAGTCGCTCGTTCGCAACGCGGACGGCATCGAGCTTCTGTCGAACGTTTGCCGGCATCGACAAGCGATCATGTTGTCGGGCAAGGGCAACGCGCGCAATATCGTTTGCCCGATTCATCGCTGGACGTACGATCTCAAGGGTGAGTTGCTCGGCGCGCCGCATTTTGCCGAGAAGCCGTGCGTACATCTAGGCCGCACGCCAATGCAGAACTGGAAAGGGCTGCTGTTCGACGGTCCTCGCGACGTCGCCGCCGATCTCGCCAGTCTCACGACGGAGAAGTTCGACTTTTCGACCCACATCCTCGATCACGTCGAACTGCACCATTGCAACTACAACTGGAAGACGTTCATCGAAGTCTATCTCGAGGACTATCACGTGGGTCCGTTTCATCCGGGCCTTGGCCAGTTCGTCACGTGCGATGATCTCAAGTGGGAGTTCGCCGACTGGGCATCGCTGCAGTTCGTCGGCGTGAACAACGGTCTTGCGCGGCCCGGCACGAAGACCTATGACCGCTGGCACAAAGCTGTGCGCGACTACTATCGCGGCGAGAGCCCGCCGCACGGCGCGATCTGGCTCACGTATTATCCGAACGTGATGGTCGAGTGGTATCCGCACGTGCTGGTCATCAGCACGCTGATTCCACAGGCGATCGACCGGACGCTCAATGTGATCGAGTTCTACTATCCGGAGGAAATCGCACTGTTCGAGCGCGAGTTTGTCGAAGCGGAACAGGCGGCCTACCACGAGACCGCAAAGGAAGACGACGAGATTGCCGAGCGAATGGACGCCGGCCGCATTGCGCTGGTTGCCCAGGGACGGAGCGAAGTCGGCCCCTATCAATCGCCGATGGAAGACGGCATGCGGCATTTTCATCAGTTCTACCGGCGCGAATTGGAAACGCACATCGGTCATCTTTAACCGGCAACTTTTCCCTGGGGGGCGGGTTCGCCAACGCGGGCCCGCCTTTTTCATCCATGAGCACCGCAGGGCCAAGGCGCGTGTGCGTCCCCTTCGGGGGCCGAGTGCATAGCGTGGCGGCGTAGCCGCAAGCGTGGGGGTCATCAATGAAATTTCGCACCGCTCTTTTTCTTCTGTCGTTGACAGTTCCGGCTTACGCGGCGAAAACGGACGTCGCCGCGCCGCCGACGATTCCGTTCACAAAGTACCACCTCGACAACGGGCTCGAGGTGATCCTTGCGCCGGACAAACGTCTGCCGATCGTTGCCGTGAACATCTGGTATCACGTCGGCGCCGCGAACGAAGAGCCGGCTCGAACGGGCTTCGCGCATCTGTTCGAGCACATGATGTTCACCGGCACGAAGCACGTGCCGCGTGGCTTGGACGACCGGCTGCTCGAAGCGGCTGGCGGTGTCGATTCGAATGCTTCAACGTCGTTCGACCGCACGAACTATTTCGACACGCTGCCGGCGAATCAGCTCGAGCTGGGTCTATGGATTCACGCCGACCGAATGGGCTATCTGCTGGACGCGCTCGATCAAAAGGCGCTTGCCAACCAGCAGGACGTTGTGCGCAACGAGCGGCGCGAAACGATGGAGAACCGTCCATACGGCGTCGCCGACGAAGCACTGTTCCACTTGTTGTTTCCCGAAGGTCATCCTTATCGCCCGGCGATCATGGGCTCGCATGCCGACATTCAGTCCGCGCGACTCGCCGACGTCCGCGATTTTTTCAAGCGTTACTACCGGCCCAACAATGCGACGCTCGTGATTGCCGGCGATTTCGATCCCGCGAATGCGCGGCGGCTCGTGCAGAAATATTTCGGACCGTTCATGCGCGGTCCCGAAGTCGCGAAGCCAGCAATCACGACGGCGCCGATCACCACCGAGCGACGCCTGACTGTCAACGATCAAGTCGAGCTGCCGCGCGTCGATCTGGCGTGGCTTACACCGCCGGCTTTTGCGCCGGGCGATGCCGAGCTCAAGATTGCCGCCGAAATCCTGGCGGGCGGCAAATCGAGCCGGCTCTACAAAAAACTCGTGTACGACCTGCAGCTCGCGCAGAGCGTCAGCGCCGATCAGGATTCGTACGTGCAGACATCGATTTTCGGCCTCGAGGCGCTGGCGCGGCCGGGTCATACGAACCCCGAGCTCGAGGCCGCAATCGACGCGGAGCTGTCGCGGCTGGTGCAGGAAGGACCGACACAAGCCGAGGTCGATCGCGCGCGCAACGGAATTGAACGGCGAATGTTCGAAGGACTGGAAAAAGTCGGCGGCAACGGCGGCCGTGCGAACCGGCTCAATTATTACAATCAATACACCGGCGACCCGGGCTATTTGCCGAAGGACGTCGAGCGTTATCGCCGCGTGACACCTGACGATGTCCGCAGCGTTGTCGCGAAATGGCTGTCGAAAAATTCCCGAGCGGTGATTTACGCCGAGCGCGGCGAAAAGAAGCTTGCGCCCGATCTGCCGGCGCAGGCCATTCAGGTTTCGGGGCCTCAGACCGAATCCATCAATGCCGATGAAGCGTGGCGCAAGCGCCCGCCGAAGGCGGCCGGCGCCATCGTGCCGCACTTGCCGGTCCCGGCAGCATTCAAGCTCAAAAACGGTCTCACCGTGTACCACTTGCAACGTACCGAACCGCCGATCATCACGGCGCGATTGGTCGTCAACGCGGGACTGCTGGCCAATCCGCTGGACAGCCCGGGCGTCGCCGACTTCTCGCTATCGTTGCTCGATGAAGGCACGACGACGCGTGATTCGCTCGGGATCGCCGATGAGTTCGCGCTGCTGGGTGCCGACATCTCGGCGCAAACGCAGCGTGACGTGTCCACGGTGGAAGTATCGGCGCTCGCTTCGACATTTCCCCAGACGCTCAATCTTTTCGCGGACATTGTGCTGCACCCCACGTTCCCGGCGGCGGAAGTGGCGCGCGTACGTCAATCGCGGCTGGCGGCGATCGTCACGTCACGCGACGATCCGTCGATCTTGTCCGACGCTGCGTTTCGCCGCGCCTTGTACGGAAAATCGCATCCCTACGGACAAACGTCGCTCGGCTCGGAAGCGAGCATCACCGCGGCCACCGATGCTGCGCTGAAGTCGTTCTGGCAAACGTGGTTTCGGCCGAACAATGCTGCGCTGATCGTCGTCGGCGCGATCGATCGCCGGCAACTGCAATCCCTGGTTGAGCGCGAGTTCGGCGGATGGGCTGCTGCGCCGGTGCCGGAGAGACTAATTGCCCGCACGTTGCCGCCAAAAGCCACTGCGGACCGCCTCGTCGTCGTCGACAAGCCGGGTGTCAATCAAACCGCTCTGCGCGTCGGACGTGTGGCCGCTTCGCGCGCGACACCGGACTTCTTTGCATTGCAGCTGCTGAACGAGATTTTCGGCGGCGCCTACACGAGCCGCTTGAATGCCAATATCCGCGAAGAGAAGGGGTACGCGTATGGCGCGTTCTCGCGCTTCGATTTCGGGCGCTCACCCGGTCCGTTTGCCGTCGTGACATCGGTTCGCGGCGATGCCACCGCGCCGGCGGTGAAGGAAATCGACCATGAGCTGACACGCATCATGGAGAAAGCACCGGAGGCGACGGAATTCGCGCAAGCGCGCAATTCGCTGGTGCGCTCGCTGCCGGGCGCGTTTGAAACGAATGCCGGCATTTCCGGCGCGTTTGCCAACCTGTTCGCTTATGCGCTTCCGCTCGACTATTACGCCCGCCTGCCTGGAAATCTCGCGAGCGTTTTGCCCAATGCGGTCGAGCAGGCCGCAAAGCGCTACCTCGACCCATCATCGATGGTTGTCGTTGCGGTCGGTGAACAGGCTTTGATCGGACCTGCACTGGAATCTATCGGCATGAAACCGGTACAGACGTTTACCCCGGCCGATCTTTTCTGATGAGCGAGAGAACACCTTCGTTCCGCGTATGATCCCAATCTAATCATTTGCACGAGTAGACTGACTTGACGATGTACACAACGCTGATATCGACCGACGAGCTTGCTGATCGACTGTCCGATCCATCGCTCGCGCTTTTTGACGTTCGGCACGACTTGATGCAGGCCGAACGCTGGGGCGCGGACGAATATCAGAAGGCGCACATACCCGGCGCGACGTTCCTGCATATCGACGACGATCTTTCGGGCGCGAAGAATGGCGTCAATGGTCGTCATCCGCTGCCCACGCCTGAGGCTGCCGCTGCGCTTTTCAGCCGTGTCGGCATCGACGGCACCAAGCAGGTCGTCGCTTACGATCAGAACACCGGCGTGTTCGCGTCGAGACTTTGGTGGATGCTGCGTTGGCTTGGCCATGAATCGGTCGCCGTGCTTGACGGCGGATTTGCGAAATGGTCACGCGAAGGTCGAGCGGTCACCGGCGAATCGAGCGAGCCGAGCGTGGCGACGTTCGTCGTGAAAAATGTTGCGCCGACGGTCAATTCGGTCGGCGTCGAGTCGAGCATCTCACGTCACACATTGCTGCTGGTCGATGGGCGCGCGCCCGAGCGCTTTCGCGGCGAAGTCGAACCGATGGATCCGGTTGCCGGCCATATTCCCGGCGCCGTCAACCGCCCCGCGAGCCTCAATGTCACGTCGAATGGCGTTTTCAAACCCGCCGGCGCGCTACGCGCGGAATATCAGGCGCTGCTCGGCGGACGTCCGCATTCGGACGTCGTTCATTACTGCGGGTCGGGCGTCACGGCCTGCCACAACATTCTCGCGATGCAGATCGCCGGGCTCCCCGCGACGCGGCTTTATCCCGGTTCGTGGAGCGAGTGGATCTCCAATCCGACACGGCCCATCGCCAAGGCGAGCGCGAAGCCATCCCGGACGCCTTAGATCCCGGTTAAGTTAAGGCCCGCGAGCTCGCGATAGCAAACGCCGCCGTTGCCGGCAATCGATGCCAGCAACGCAACGCGCTCAACTCGCCATTCGATCGGAATGAAGCGCGCCTTTGCGGCGTTTCGAGTGCAACGCCGCGCCAGCGTAACGTGCGCATGAAACGGCCGCTGCTCGATGTCAAAGTCGTTTTTTGCCAGCGCGGCCGAGAGGAGCGCCTGCAGTTCCAGCAGCGAGTCAGGGACTTGCGAAGGCGCGATCCACGCGATGTCGGAATGCCGAAATGTTCCAACGCAATCGAGCGCGAGCACGAATGCGTCGCGCAGCAATGCATCGACGACGTCGCGCAACGCGTCAATACGCTCGATGCCCACGTCGCCAACGAATGCGAGCGTCAAATGAATGTTGGCGTCGACGATTGCCCTGCCGCCGGCGCGCGCGGCAACGTCACGAGCCAGCGCACCAAGCGATGCTTGCGTGCCAGCGTCGGGAACCAGCGCGAAAAAGACCCGCAGCGTCCGCGCCTTCGTCGCTCGTTCCATCGAAACATCGTTGCACCGGAGCGCGGAAAAAACAACGGTGACGCGGGCAGCCGCCAATGCGAGTCGTCACACGAGGGCGACTGTTGCTGCAACGATTTTCGTCACAAACCCGAGGAGGCCGAGGGCGCCGTCCCCTGCAGGACGGAGCGGCGCTGCCGACAGGAGAGAGTCGAATAAACCCGCACGCTTGCGGCCTCAGTGGCCCATGCGGCCTTCGCTGCCTCCTGACGGCGCACCCGCGCCTTGGCCCCGCGGCGCGAATGCCCTAGGCGACGTGCAGCTCCGCCTTGGGCTTGTCGAAAAACTGTTCGTCCTCGGTTGAATTCTTGAGCGCAGTCGTCGACGCTTGGCTGCCTTGGATCGTCGTCGTCACGGCGTCGAAATAGCTCGTTCCGACTTCACGCTGGTGCTTGATCGCCGTAAAACCCTTGGGCACCGCGGCGAATTCCGCCTCCTGCAGCTCGACGAACGCCGCCATGTGCTGATGTGCATAACCGTAGGCGAGGTTGAACATCGAGTAGTTCAGGCTGTGGAAGCCGGCCAGCGTAATGAACTGGAACTTATAGCCCATCGCCCCCAGCTCTTGTTGGAAGCGCGCGACCGTTGCGTCGTCCAAGTTCTTTTTCCAATTGAACGACGGCGAGCAGTTGTAAGCGAGCATCTTGCCCGGAAACTTCGCGCGAATGGCATCGGCGAATGCCTTGGCGAAATCGAGATCCGGCTTGCCCGTCTCGCACCACAGCAGATCGGCGTAGGGCGCGTAGGCGAGTGCGCGCGCAACGGCTTGGTCGAGTCCATTTCGCGTCTTGTAGAAGCCCTCCACCGTCCGCTCGCCGGTGCAAAATGACTTGTCGACGTCATCGATGTCGCTGGTGACGAGATCTGCAGCTTCGGCATCGGTTCGGGCGAGCACAACGGTTGGGACGCCCATCACGTCGGCGGCGAGCCTCGCCGCGATGAGCTTGTCCACCGCTTCGCGCGTCGGAACAAGTACCTTGCCGCCCATGTGACCGCATTTCTTCACCGACGCGAGTTGATCCTCGAAGTGAACGCCCGCGGCACCGGCTTCGATCATCGCCTTCATCAATTCGAACGCGTTCAACACACCGCCGAAGCCCGCCTCGGCATCGGCCACGATCGGTGCGAAGAAATCGATGTCGCCTTTTCCTTCCATGTGCTGGATCTGGTCGGCTCGGGCAAATGTGTTGTTGATCCGGCGCACGACGAGCGGAACCGAATTGACCGGATAAAGCGATTGGTCCGGATACATTTCGCCGGCAATGTTCGCGTCCGCCGCAACCTGCCAACCCGAAAGGTAGATCGCCTTGAGTCCCGCTTTGACTTGCTGCAGCGCCTGATTACCGGTGAGCGCACCCAACGAGCTTACGAACGGTTCGTCGTGCAGGAGCTTCCACAGTTTCTCGGCGCCGCGGCGCGCGAGTGTGTGTTCGATATGTACAGAACCGCGGAGGCGCACGACGTCCTCCGCCGTATAACCACGGGTGATGCCCTTCCACCGGGGATTTTCCGCCCAGTCCTTTTTGAGTCTTGCGGCTTCGAGATCGTAGTTCATCGTGCATGCTCCCAGCGTGGCCACGTCGGCATTAGAGCCGGCGAGTCGGTCGGCGGGCGCATGCACGTCCGCGCATACGCCCTCGATGCAAAACGGCGGCGATCCGGTCGCCGGCGTTTTACTGCACGGACCGGCGAGGATCGCTCGTCGATCGGGCGGGCATGGATGGATGCACCCGGCCCCGCTTGCGGCTCATCTCGGTGATGCTCGCGATGAACCATTCGTGACAAGGCCGACGTTAGCAAAGCGAGCGCCCAGATTCAATAGGATTTTGGCGCATTGCAGTATGTAGATTATCCAATGGAAACATCAGACAAGAATTTGATTCCACATCGTGGAACAAATCCCGGCTAATCGGTCGGTAAAACCGCTGCAATGCAGGACAGTCTTGTGCAGGACAGGCGCGAAAACTAGGTCAAATTTTAGTCAACATATTGTTTATTATGAGATACTTTAAATATCCCGTGACAAACTGCGATCCGAGCACCATTCCACGATGTGGAAAGCACGTCCAATTGAGACATCCGCGCACGTCAAATTTGAAATGCAATGGCAGCCGCGAGCAGCCGACGATCGTTGTGTCGCCGCAACAGCGAAATCATTTGGAGCGACATGCCGACGCAAACCTCGACGCGCCGCCGATGGCCGTATGATGCGACGTGACAAATTTGACCCTGATTTCGGAATCGCCGACACTGCGCTCCCGCAGGTAATCCTACGACCCGTGCGACCAGAAAGCTCCGCTTCCCAGAAGATTCCCGCATGACCAGCTTCCTCTCAATCCATCCCCCGCTCGCGACGCTCGATGACGATGCCTGGGAGGATCTGCTCAATTTTATCGAAGAGCGCCGCGTCATCCCTATCATCGGCCCGGAGCTCCTGACGGTCGAGACCGAAACCGGTCCCCGCCTGCTCTACGACTGGATCGCCGAAAAGCTCGCCGTCAAGCTCGGCGTCGACACGACCCGATTACCCCAACCGTATACGCTCAACGACGTCGTTTGCTGGTTCCTCTCGTCGCGCGGTCGGCGCGAGGAGGCGTATACGCGCTTGCGAAGCATCCTGCGCGAGGCGAACTTCGCTCCGCCACTCGCGCTGCGTCGGCTCGCGCAAATCACCGACTTCGACCTCTTCGTCACGACGACCTTCGATCCGCTGCTCGAACAGGCAATCAACGCCGAGCGCTTCCAGGGCGCGCAATCGACCGAGGTCATCGCGTACGCGCCGAACCGGGTTGCCGATCTCACGACCGAGCGCGACAAGCTTCAGCGCCCGGTGGTGTACCACCTGCTCGGGCGCCTCTCTGCATCGCCGACCTACGTCATCTCCGACGAGGACACGCTCGAGTTCATCTGCGCGCTGCAAAGCGAGCACCTCACGCCCGAGAAGCTCTTTCACGAGCTCGAACACAATCATCTGTTGTTCATCGGCAGCAGTTTCACCAACTGGCTTGCCCGTCTCTTCTTGCGGATGGCGAAGCGCCATCGTCTCTCCGATCCGCGCGACGTCGGCGAGGTCCTCGCCGACAACCATTCCGGCAAGGACGGGCGGCTGATGGGATTCCTACAGCAGGTGAGCGTGCGCACCCGCATCTATAGCGGCGCCGAGAAGTTCGTCGACGAGCTGCACCGCCGCTGGCTGACGCGCAGGAAACCGGGCGAAGTGATTCCGTTCAGCACGGCTCCGCAGCGCTTCCTGCCGCCCGAACACGAGATGCCGGATCACGCTGTGTTCATCAGCTACGCCCGCGAAGACCTGCCCGCCGTCCAGAAGATCAAGGCTGGCCTCGACGCCGCCG
>DASPYC010000063.1:0-6081 GCA_035636955.1 Casimicrobiaceae bacterium | reverse complement strand
GACGATTGCCGAAATGCCTGCGCCGCCGGCGGCTGGAGCAAAGCCCGCGGCACCGAAGGCTCGTCCCAAACCGAAGCGTGTCGTTCCCGTTGCACCGGCTGAGCCTCCAGCGACAGAGTCCGTTGCATCGCTCCCCGCTGCCGAGCCCTCGCTCGCACCCGATCCCGCACTGACGACCGAAAAGCCTCTGGCCGAAGTCGCTCCGGAAGCACTGATCCCTCCGTCCTCCGCCAAGACGCTGCCGCCGCGACTCGACCTCGCATACAAAGTGTTTCTAGGAACGCAGGGATTTTTGATCGGCGAAGCGACGTATCGATTCGAGCATCATGGCAACGAATATCGAATCGCAACCGTTGCACAAGCGCGCGGTCTCGCCGCGCTGTTCTTTCGCGGACAAGGCAAGGTCGAGAGCACAGGACTCATCACGGCTGGCGGTTTACAGCCGCGCGAATTCGCCGTCGAACGAGGCAGCAGCGACAAGCGCGAGGTCGCCCATTTCGACTGGGACGCAGGCCTCGTCACGCTGAACGACAGCACGATGCTGCCGCTCGAGCCGCCGAGCTTCGATCCGATGACACTGATGTGGCAGGCGTATTTCACACCGCCTGAGTCATCGGTGCAGACGTTGAATGTCGTCACGACGCGCCGCGTGGTCAACTACACGGTCGCCCGCGAAGGTAACGAAACGATCACTTGGCCGCAGGGTGAGATCGAGACGGAGCGCTGGCATCGCAAGAGCGACGACGGACGGATCGACGCCTATTTCTGGCTCGCGCCGCAGATGCATTACGTGCTCGTGAAAATGCGCGTGTCGCAGACGTCGCGCGGCACGCTCGAAGCGCTGCTCGACACGATCAGGGTCGACCAACCGACCGAATGACGGTCCGCGCGAACCAGGTCGCCGGACTTTCCGCCGCGATCGAGCGGGTGAGCCGGTTCGATGTTCCCGCCGATGCGGCGCTGACTACATTTTTCCGTGCGAATGCCGCGATGGGCCAACGCGATCGCGGGTTCGTCGCGGAAGGCGCATACGCGTATCTGCGGCGCAAGCGTTCGCAGGACGCGCTCGCTGCGACCACCGATCCCCATAAGCTGGCTCTCGGCGTTCTCGTGCGCGAGCTGGGTTTCTCGGTGCGCGACCTGCAACCCGTACTCGCAAAGGATGACGCTGCGTGGCTCGCTGACTTCAAGTTTCGTGCGCGAAGCGCGCTGCCGCCGGCGATCGCCGCCGATCTTCCCGATTGGTTATGGGAGCGACTTTGCGCGGTGAATGGCGAAACCGAAGCCGCGGACCTGGCCCGCGCGTTCCAAACGCCGGCGCCGCTGGACTTGCGTGTGAATCTCCTCAAGACGACACGCGAAAAAGCGCTGGCAGCGCTTCGCGACGAGGGTTTCGATGCAAGCGCTACGCCGTTCGCGCCACTCGGGATCCGCATCGCCGGACGCCCATCGCTCGTCAAGCACCCATGGCTCGCCGACGGACGTCTGGAAGTGCAGGACGAAGGAAGCCAGCTGATTGGCTTATTGGTCGCGCCGCGGCGCAGCGATATGGTCGTCGATTTCTGCGCGGGCGCGGGCGGCAAGACGTTGCTGCTCGGCGCATTGATGCGCTCGCAAGGACGGCTCTATGCATTCGATGTCAAGGCGAAGCGCCTCGCGAAGCTCTCGCCGCGGCTCGCGCGCTCCGGTCTTTCGAATGTCCATCCGCAAGTGATCGCGCACGAACGCGATGTCAAGGTGAAGCGCCTCGCTCAAAAGATCGATCGCGTGCTGGTCGATGCGCCGTGCACCGGGTTCGGCACCTTGCGCCGCAATCCCGATCTCAAATGGCGCCAGACGCCGACCGACGTCGACGAGCTTGCCGTCAAACAATCACGGATTCTTGCCGGCGCAGCGACGCTCGTCAAACCCGGCGGCCGTCTCGTGTATGCGACCTGCAGCATCTTGCCTGAAGAGAATGAAGCGATCGTCGACACATTCGTTGCCGCGCATCCGGATTTCGTGCAAAGCGATGTCACCGCAGAGCTCGCGAAAGCGGGGATCGGACTCGACACGGGTCCATCGCTTCGGTTGCTGCCTCATCGACACGGCTGCGACGGCTTTTTCGCCGCGATTCTCGAGCGGACGAAGTGACGGCTCGGGCATTCGGCATTGCGTTGGCGCTGTCGTTGACGCTGGGCTCGGCGCTCGCGCGCGAAATTGCGCCGGCACCGCAAGCGACCTACGAAGCACTATTTACGCCCGGCGATGCGGTCGACGCGCGCCTTGCGGGCCTCATCGAAGGCGCGCAGACGGAAGTGCTCGTGAACGCGTTCAGCTTCACCAGCCGTCGAATCGGACGTGCGCTCGCTCTTGCACACGCGCGTGGCGTGCGCGTGGAAATCGTCGCCGATCGCGGCCAGACGCTCGACTTGCCTGGAAGCACAGTGCCGACGTTGGCGCGGCAAGGCGTTGCGGTGTGGCTGGATGGCAACTTCGCTGCTGCGCACAACAAGGTGCTGATCGTCGACGGCGCATCCGCACAAGGCGCCATCGTGACGGGAAGTTACAACTACACCGGTGCGGCGCAATCGCGTAACGCGGAAAACGTTTTGATCGTCCGCCACGATCCTGCGCTTGCGCTGCAATACCGTGCCAACTTCATTCGTATGCGTGATCGCGCACAGCGCTACGATGGCGGTGCGCGGACGCCGCGATAGCCGTGTAAGCTGACGCGGCCCCGTTTCTCATCCCGAGCGAAACGAGGGACCTCCTTTCAAACTATTCTGACGTCTAATGCTCGCTCCGATCGACTTCAACCACATCGGATTGGCGCTTGCGACACCGCAAGGTTGGGCGGATCTCGGGCTCGTCGCCGTATGCCTCGGGATCGCCTGGCTCGTCGATCGTCGTGCGACGGCTGCGCGCAAAGCCGCCACTGACTCGCCGCGACTTGACGGCAGCGTAGCGCGTGTCGTCTTTCCGCTCACTGCGCTCGTCCTTGTCCTCGTCGCGACAGCCGCCTTCCGCCGCTACGCCGGACCGCCGTTCTTCCTTGGCATCGCCGCGCCGCTGCTGATCGCGCTCGCAACGATTCGGATGCTCGTCTACGGGTTGCGGCGGATGTTCAAGACCGAGAGCTGGTTGCCGACGTCCGAGCGCGCAATCGCGCTCGCGATTTTCACGCTGGCCGTCCTTTATTTTCTCGGACTGTTTCCGGAGATCGCCGGTGCACTCGACGAGGTCCAAATCCCGCTCGGCAAGACGCGCATCTCACTGTTGTCGATTGGGACCGCCCTGCTCGTCGTCCTCTTCACACTGATCGTCACGTTGTGGATCTCCGGATTGATCGAGCAGCGGCTGACCCGGGCAACGCAATTCGACGCGAATCTGCGTGTCGTGTTCGGCAAGTTCGTACGGGCGATCCTGCTGCTCGTCGGCGTTCTGATCTCGTTGCAGGCGATCGGATTCGACCTCACGCTGCTATCGGTTTTCGGCGGTGCACTCGGCGTCGGCATCGGGCTTGGCTTGCAGAAGCTCGCGTCGAACTACATCGCGGGCTTCACGATTTTGATGGATCGGTCGATACGGTTGGGTGACATGGTGACGGTCGATGGGCGTTACGGCGCAGTTTCGAAGGTCACATCGCGCTACGTCGTCGTCCGAAGCCTGGACGGCGTCGAAGCGATCGTCCCCAACGAAACGCTGGTGACGACGACGGTACTCAACCATTCGTATTCGACGCGCAACGTGCGCCTTGCGGTGCAGGTGCAGATCTCGTACGACAGCGACGTCGATCGCGCGCTCGCGCTGATGGAAGAAGCCGGCCGCAGCCATGAGCGCGTCCTCAAAATGCCGGATCCTCCGACCGCATTCCTGGTGAGCTTCGGCGACAACGGCATTGTCCTCGAACTGGGCGTCTGGATCGCCGATCCCGAGAAGGGCCAGCTCAATCTCAAGAGCGCGCTCAATCGCGAAATCCTTAAGGCCTTCGGCGCAAATGGGATTCGTTTGCCGTTCCCACAACGAGATGTGCGGATCGTCGCCACGCCGTCGTCGCCGAACCTTGCGAGTAAGGGGCAGGCGAGTGTTACGCAGCCGACGCGCGCCGATACGCCGCCGACGGGACCGAAACTTGCATCGTAGCGGTCGTCGCCTCTAAAAATTCGCTTGCGGCCTTGTGAATAAGTCCGCGCGACGTCATATTTCTAAGTCGGGAAATCGCTTACAATATCGCCTGAGCGCATTCAGGCTTAACTACGGCGGGCAAGATCGCCGGTCAATGGATAATCAATGGGTTACGACATACTTTCAATTGTGACGAACGGCTTGGTCCCGCTTTCCTGGTGGGGTTATGTCATCGTGACGCTGGTTTTGACGCATATCACGATCGCTTCGGTGACCATTTTTCTGCACCGGAGTCAGGCGCATCGCGGGCTCGATCTTCATCCCGTCGTCGCGCATTTCTTCCGCTTTTGGCTGTGGCTGACAACCGGCATGGTGACAAAGGAGTGGGTCGCCATCCATCGCAAGCACCATGCCAAGGTTGAAACAGACGAGGATCCGCACAGCCCGCAGACGCGCGGAATCCGCACGGTTCTGCTGGAGGGTGCCGAGCTCTATCGCAAAGAATCGAAAAATCTCGAAACGCTCGACAAGTACGGCCATGGCACGCCCGATGATTGGGTGGAGCGCAACGTCTACACGCGCCATTCGTGGCAAGGCGTGGGACTCATGCTCGCGATCAACCTCGTGCTGTTTGGACCGATCGGCATGATGATCTGGGCAATTCAGATGATGTGGATCCCTGTGACTGCCGCGGGCATCATCAATGGTATCGGCCACTATTGGGGCTATCGCAATTTCGCTTGCAAGGACGCGTCGAAGAACATCGTGCCGTGGGGCATCATCATCGGCGGCGAGGAGCTCCACAACAATCACCACGCCTACGGCACATCCGCCAAGCTTTCATCGCAGTGGTACGAGTTCGACATCGGCTGGTTCTATATTTGCATCCTGCAGAATCTCCGCCTTGCGACGATCCGCAAAGTCGCGCCGCGGCTCAAGTTCGATCCATCCAAGGCGGTGCCCGATCTCGCGACATTGCAAGCGGTGATCACGCATCGTTACGCGGTCGTCACCAGCTACGCGCGTACGTTGAAGGCCGCCTGCGCAGCCGAATTTGCATCGCGTCGCGAGCTGCGCGATCGTCGCCGCGGCAATGTCCCGACGCTTCGCTGTATCAAGCGCTGGTTGAGCGCCGATCCGGCGACGTTGAGCGAAGGCGATCGATCCAGGCTCGCCGATGCGCTTGCGCACAGCAAGGTGCTGCAACAAGTCTATTCGATGCGCCAGGACCTCATGGCGTTGTGGGAGCGCTCGACGGAATCGTCCGAGCAATTGCTGGCGCGACTCCAAGACTGGTGCCATCGTGCCGAGGCATCGGGGATCGCGCCGCTCGCGCAATTCTCGTTTCAGCTTCGCCGCTACGCGTAACGGCTCGTCCAAACCGTTTGAAAAAAAGCCCGCGGTTCGCGGGCTTTTTGTTGCGAGAAAGAGTCATCGCTGCGCCACTGGACCTTGTTCTTGCTCGGCGCCTTTGCGTGCGAAGCGCTCCTTTATTCTTCGCGATGCCTTGACCGTCAGGTGGCGAGCGAGCATCAACGGTGGCATCCGCAACCAATGCGCGCGCAGATAGAGCAGCCCGCGAGCCAGCGCAGCGCCGCGCCGCGGTCGATCGGGCGATTCGGGAGCGAAGTACTGCGCGAACAGCGCGTCCATCAACGTTTGCATTGCTTTCCCCGGCGCCCACTCGCTCGTCGCCTGCGTGATCTCCGCGGGGATGTGCGTTCCGAGCATCCTGCGCGTGCACCGAAGCATATAGTACAAGGGGCGGCCGAGACCATGCAGGCGGGCTCGCACGACGAGCTCGCTCCAGAATCCTTCGCGGGCACCAAAGTGGGAAAGCAGATCGTGCAAGTCGAAAAGATCGCGTAGCGGCTTGCCGACTTCATCGTTGAACAGATGGACGGCGCTGTGCAAGACCATGTCTGCCGGCGCCAGCACCCGAAATCCCGACTCAAGCGGCATGGACGTCGCGAT